>JAUZGC010000193.1 GCA_030840105.1 Microbacteriaceae bacterium | reverse complement strand
TTACAGCCCGATGGGATCCGGACTCCTGACCGGTGCATTCACGGCGGAGCGCGTCGCAGGGCTGCCCGATGACGACTGGCGTCGCAACAGCCCGATGTTCACGACGGACCTCGAGAAGAACCTCACGGTCGCCGCGGCTATGGGCCGTGCGGCCGAGCGCCATGGTGTTCCGACCCCGGCGGTCGCGGCCGCCTGGACGCTCGGATTCCCCGGTGTCACGGCTGCAATCGTTGGCGCGCGCAGCGCTGCCCAGGTTGACGGATGGCTGCCCGCTGCGAAGCTTTCGCTCACCAGCGACGACTACGCGGGAATCATCCCAGAGCTCGTGCCGTAAGAGGCGCGTCGCTCGTGCCGTAACACGCGCGTCAGTGCCGGGGTGGCTGGACCTGAACGATCCTTCATGCCACCCCAGCACTCTCCGAGCCTGCAGCCCGCACCTCTCTTTAGGCTGATCAGACTCGCGATCGGATTCGCGACGGTGATTGAGGAGAGAGATGACAGCCAGCGAATCGACGATTGTCGCCAGTGCTCGTGGTGTGGGCAAGACCTACGGCACCGGTGATGGAGTCGTAACGGCCTTGCGCCACATCGACCTCGACATCGAGCGGGGCAAGCTCACGGCGATCATGGGGCCGAGCGGTTCGGGCAAGTCGACCCTCATGCACATGCTCGCCGGACTGGATACGCCGACAAGTGGTCGGGTGATCATCGGCAAGAGCGATCTGAGCGGGCTCGACGACGACCAGCTGACCGTTCTCCGGCGCCGCCAGATCGGATTCGTCTTCCAGGCATTCAACCTCGTGCCGACGCTCACCGTCATGGGCAACGTGGTGCTCCCGTTCGAGCTCGACGGCGTGAAGCCCACCGCCGAGCACTTCGCGCGGGTGCGTACCCTCCTGGCCGGCCTCGGCCTGGGGGCGATGGAAGGCCGTCGTCCGCACGAGCTGTCCGGCGGACAGCAGCAGAGGGTGGCCATCGTCCGTGCGCTCGCGATGCAGCCAAGCCTGATCTTCGCGGATGAGCCGACCGGAAGCCTCGACTCGCGGTCGGGTCGCGAGGTGCTCTCGATCCTTCGTCAATCCACGAGCGAGTTCGGACAGTCCGTCGTCCTGGTCACGCACGACCCGGTCGCGGCTTCCTATGCTGACCGTGTCGTCTTCATCGCGGACGGACGCATCGCGAGGGACGTTGCAGCGACGGATGCCAAGACCCTGTCCGAGATCGCCCTCGATCTCGAGGTTCGGGCATGATCGCTCTCGCGTTTCGCGAATTGCGTCATCGCGGATCGCAGCACACGTCGAGCCTGCTTGTCGCGGTCATCACCTCCGTCTTCGCGACGATGGTGATCGAGCTGGAAACCGTGTTGAGCGTGCAGTCGGTCGGGGGACAGTTCGTCAGTCACGGATTCGTGCGCGCGCTTCTCGGCATCCTCAGTGTGCTCTTCCTGTTCGTGGCGATTTTCGTCGCGTGCATTGTGACCGCAAACACCTTCGGCATCATCATGACCGGTCGGGCGAAGCACATCGCGTTGCTGCGTCTGCTGGGTGCGACATCCCGCTCACTGCGCGGCTCGATTGCGATCGAGGGCGTCGTCGTGGGCTTCGTTGGTTCGGCCGCGGGTCTCATCCTCGGCCTCCTGATCATCGCGGGAACGTACCAGGCCCTCGTCGACAACGGCACGTTCGTGCCCGTCCCGGTCAACCTGGGAACGCCGCTCCTCGTGACGCCAGTGATCGTCGGCATCCTGAGCACGGCGGGATCCGCGTGGTTCGGTTCCCGGAAGCTGCTCTCTGCTTCTCCCCTCGAGGCCGCGGGCCACGCTCAGGAGCCCAGCGTCGCGACGCTCCGAAGCATCGGTGCGCGCAATCGGGTCGCCGTGATCGTGATGTTCTTTGGGGGGCTTGGCATGCTCCTCGTCGGCGTGGTGATCGGTCTGCGATCGCCACTCGGCGTGCTGATCGCGGCCCCGGGTGGCGGCCTCAGCTTCCTCGGCTTCGTCCTCGGTGCAAACCTCTTCATCCCGCCGATCCTCAAGCGGGTTGGTGCCCTGACCGGTCCGGGGGTCTCCAGCGCCCTGGCGAGCGCAAATGCGCTTCGCTACCCGGCGCGTGCGTCACGGTCGACGATCGGGCTGATCATCGGCGTCACGCTCGTGACGATGTTCACGGTGGCCGGGCAGTCGTTCGTCGCACAGACGACACCGGTTGCGAACAACGCTGGGGCCGCGGCCGGAAGCGACAAGACTTTCCTCCACCTGACGATGGGGGTGCTCGACGTCCTGATCGGCTTCTCCCTGGTGATCGCAGCGATCGGCCTGGTCAACAGCCTCTCGCTCAGCGTTCTGCAGCGTCGTCGGGAGATCGGCCTTCTGCGCGCGCTGGGATTCACGCGGAGCCAGGTTCGCCGCATGGTGCTGGCCGAGAGCGTGCAGCTGACGATCGTGGGCGGCGGCGTCGGCCTGGTTCTCGGTGTGATCTACGGATGGGCCGGCGTGCTCGCCGCGATCGCGTCAGACGGCCACATCGGCGGGTTCTTCTGGCCGACGATCCCGGCCTGGATCATCGGGTCGATCATCGCCGGCGCCCTCGTGATCGCGATCGTCGCGTCTGTGCTGCCCGCGCGGCGCGCCACCCGGATCGCGCCCGTGCGCGCCCTCGCCGCAGACTAGCTGGCGTCGCGCGGGTCTCGGTGCGCCGGGCGCCCGCCGACGCCCGCGAGTCTGCACAAATGGCGCGCTGGATCCAGCTGGATCGCCATTCGTGCGGACTCGCGGACCTTGCGCGCGGGCGTTTGCCCCTTAGCCGGCCTTGGGAGCCGAGAGGTTCTGGCTGTCGAGAAGGCTGCAGGGGACGTAAACCTTCCAATCGGATGCGGGCGCTCCTGCGAGCGGGACCGTATCCGACGCCGGTTTCGTGAGGCAGGCCCGCGCCTGGGCGGCAACCTGGGGTTGATACAACGGGCCACCGGATCGGCGCGTCGATGCCGGCCCGAACTGGGCAAGCATGAGCGCGATGATGAGCACGGACGCCGCCCACGGCAGTGCCAGCCGCGTGGCCCTGCGTAGCGCCCGCGACGCGGCCGGAGGAACCGGCGTCCGCAGTGACGCGGCGGCAGAACGAGGGCGCCGCGTCGTCACTGCGATCGGAACGAGCGCGAGCAGCATCATCGACGGCACGACACCGTATCGCGCGAGCCATGGAACGGCCAGCTGCTGTGTCGTCATCCTGGCGTAGTCGTAGAACGTGCCCGGACTGATTTCGACTGCAATCACGTACAGCACGGCCGAGCCGAGAAGGAGGGTGACGATCATCACGCGCTTGAGTCGGGTGCCGTAGCGGAACCCCCATCCGGCCGCGGCCAGGAAGGGAAGGAGAAACACGATGCACGCGATCGGTCCAACGCTCGTGAGCAGTTTGCCGATGTCGAGCGCCGACGGCAGCCAGATCGTCATGACGCAATTGATCAGGTACCCGTATGCGAGCGACGCAGGCTCGATCAATTGCGCGGTGCTGTGCCCGCGCGGCCACAGGAGCGTCGTGCCGATCTGAGCCGCAACTCCCACGAGGAAGAGGATGCGCACGGGCCACCGCACGCGATCACGGAAACGCCAGAGCAGCAGTGGGACGAACATGGCCATTTGGATTTCGGTGAGCGCCGCGAGCAGCGCCGCGACTGAAAGCATCCACGCCCCGGAACGGCTTCGGGGCCGATAGAGCAGCAGCCACGGCGTGAGCCAGAGGAAGTACCAGTGCAGGTTCGCGGTGTTGCCGAGAACCTCACGTGGTGCGAGCGGAACGAGGATGGTGATGCTCGCCAGGACGAGCCGAGCGGGAAGCCAGCCGACGACGTCACGAGAACACACGAAAACGAGCGCGGCAACGCCCGCCGCAACGATGCAGGCGCCCGCCGCCATCGAGTTCGCCCACAGCTCGATGGGAACGAACTGCACCGTCAGGCCCGCAATCATGCGTGGGACGGTGTGCAGGTACCCGGCGTACGAGTTGAACAGGGCCGGGATCGGTCCGCGTTGTACGGCCTGGTTGAGGAAGATGCGGGCATCCTCGGCCCAGAGCGTGTCCTGGGCGGCGGCAGGGAGCCGCATCCATGCGACGAGGGCCCCGATAGTCAGGATCACAACGGAAATCACCAGGTCACGGTGTCCACGCCACAGGTTTCCCAGTCGCACGGATGAGCCGGATGAGGTCACTGTCAGGCGGTCAGCAGGCCGCTGGTCAACGGCTGCGGAGGGCGATCGCATGCGCGAGCTGTGCGATGACATGCTGTGAACGCTACCGATGCCAGCTTTGCCGAAGCAGTGGAGCGGAGCCGTTCAGGATGAAAACATCCTCAGGTTTCAGCGGCGAGACTGGGAGGTCCCTCCTTATGAGGCGCGTAGTCGTTCCAGGAGTTCAGCCACGTCGATCAATGCAACGCGGATCGCGGAGTCGCTGCAGCCATACGGCAGGACGAGATTGTCGTTATGGACCAGGGCGCCACAGGTGTAGACGACGTTGGGCACATAGCCTTCACGCTCATCCTCCGTCGGGGTCAGGATCGGGTGGGACAGTGAGCCGATGAGCTTGGTCGGGTCATCGCGGTCGAGCAGGACAGCGCCGATCCCGTACGACCGCATGGGTCCGACGCCGTGGGTGAGGACGAGCCAGCCCTCGGAGGTCTCGATCGGTGATCCGCCATTTCCCATCTGGATCAGCTCCCAAGGATGCTTCGGTGCAAGCAGAGTGACCGGATCGCCCCATTTACGGCCGTCTGCCGAACTCGCGATGCCGATGCTCTCTCGATCCCAGCGGGACAGCGCCAGGTACCGGCCATCGAAGCGGCGCGGAAACAGCGCCATGCCCTTGTCTTTCGCGGCGTGCCCGATGAGCTGGGTGCTTTCGAATGTCACGAAATCGTCGGTCTTGAGCAAGCGCGGCGCGACGTGGGATCCGTCGAACGCGGTGTAAGTGGCGTAGTACGTGACCGTGCCGTCATCCTCGGTGAACCGCACGAAGCGCGCATCCTCTGCACCATGGCTCTCATCGGCACTTGTCGGGTAGATCACGCGCTCCGAGAGGGGGCGATGGGCCGGGAAGTGAAATCCGTAGTTGCAGGATGCGATCCAGCGGATCTGGTCAACAATCGCGTCCGAGCTGCCGCGGGTCAGCCGGTCCCGCCGCACCGAGGCGAGCGCGACATCCAGATCGGACTGGCTGAACTGAGCGGGGAGAAGGCTGAGCACGTGGCGCGCAATCGTCGCGTCGGTGCGCTCGGCGAGGGCATCGCGAAGAAACTCTCGCGAGATGGTCGCCGGCGTGACCTGGGGTGTGACGAGTTGCGTGCCGGGATCGTCGAACCGCAGACCGCCTGCGGCGGTAAGCACACCCGTGCGAAATCCGATACTTGAGATGTGACCTTCACCAACCGCGCGGACACTCATGATGAAGCGCAGTGCGCCGGGCGCGAGATGCGTCTGGTCCGGGTGCGCAACCATCGAGGGGTTGAGCAGGGCGGCTCCCTCAATCGCATATTCCTGCGTGTAATACGCTCCGATCAGGTCGCGACGTTTCGCGGACACCTCTACGCCCTCTGGAATGCGGTGGGCGACGAGCGCGTAGTTCTCGAGGAAGGTTGCGTGGAGGTCGTTGTGTCGCCAGTCGAACTGGCGCACGGTCGCGGCGAGGGTGAGGGAGACATCCTCGTCGGTCATCGCCAGGATGCGACGGATGACCGCATCCGCGCGCGAGACGCCGCTTTCCAGGATCTCCTGTCCGGGGAGGTAAATCTTGCTGATGACGCGACGCGGGTCGGCACGCAGGACGGATGTCCCCCGGCGCACGAGCGCGTGGTCGTCGCCGACCGGGATCGCAAGGATGCCGTGCGCTTGTTGCATGGTGGAAATCAGCGCAAGCGTTGACTCTGCTCCCTGATTCTCGTTTCGTCCATCCCGCTCGAGGCCGTCGCACCCGCCGCCGCTCTCCGGGTCGTTCAGGGCGGTATGGGCGTCGTTGTCGCCGAGGAACCACGCGGCGCAACTGAGGAGGCCGTCTTTCCAGCGCGGGTCGCCCGTCAGCTCGAACGCGAGTGCGCAGGCATCGGCCATGGCGGCGACCTCGATGGGTTGCTGGTCGAACCCAGGCTTCGGCTCCCCGATCGCCCAGCCGCCGACCGGAGCCACCGAAAGATGACCGCCGGCCGTCTCGAGGTCGAGGAGCCAACGCAGCATGGCGTACCCGTCGGCGAGTGCCGTCGCGTCCCCCAGGAGGGACCCGGCTGCCAGGAGTGCCTCGGGCAGCGCAGCGTTCGAATAGCGCAGGCGGGACTCGGGCCACGTCCAATCCCGGACGTCCGACGGGGACCCGATGAGTTTCGCGGCATCCGCCAGCAGCTCCTGCGCGATGACGCTGTGTGGCTCGATGCGAAGCACTTCCGCGGCTCCGAGCGCGGCGAAGGCCATCGCCCTTGACCACGGAGAACGGCGGATTGCGCCGATGTTGAAGCCGGCGAGCGCCTCGTCGGCGAGCGCGGGCGAGTGGGCGACGGCGGTGCCCAGGCCCCAGAGTGCACGGCCCCACGCATCCTCGAGAGCCGCCTCATCCTGCCAGCCCTGGCCCAGCCCGCGCCGATTGTGGAACCTGCCGTCGGCGGTCTGGGCGTTGATGATGAACCGCAGGTAGACCCGCGAGAGGGCGACGAGCCGGTCGGACGGATTGGGCTCACGAACGGCCACAATCAGTCCGCGGGCGACGTCATCGACGCAGTAGCCATGTTCGGTGCGTGGCTCAGTGAGTTCGGCGTGTTCGAAGAGGCCCGTCTCGTCGCTGAGGTGGAACAGGTGCTCAAATGACACAGCAGGGATCGTCATCCGGTGGCGAACACGGACTCTTTGCGGAGAGCGTGTGCGGCAACCTCACGGTATTGGTCGGCGACGGCCGGCCATAGCAACTCCGGCGCGATCCTGCGTGATTCGGCCGCCATGCTGGCCGCCAGGCCCGGCTCGGTGAGGATGCGCCGCACGGCCTGCGCGATTGCGGCGGGATCCTGCCGTTCCACGATGAGGCCGGCGCCGCTTGCGAGCAGCTCCGCCGCGTGCGGGAATCCGGTGGAAACGACGGGCTTACCCGCTGTCACGGCCTCGATGAGCACCCCGGAGGTCACTTGGTCGACCGAGTCGTATGGCAGGAGCACGACGTCGGCCCGCTGTACGAGGCGCTGGAGCTCTGTCCGCTCGAGGTATCGCGCGTCGAAGTCCACGGCCACACCCAGTTCCCTGGCGCGGAGGGTAAGGCTGTCCCGATAGCGTTCGCCGTGCCGCTCGAGAACACGCGGATGCGTCTGGCCGACCACGCTGTAGCGCGGAGCCGGGCGCAGGTCACGCAACTGTGCCATGGCGTCGATTGCCCATTCGATGCCCTTGCCCTCGCCAAGCAGGCCCCAGGTCAGGACGACGGGGGATGTCGCGGGCGAGCGCACTTCACCTGAGTCAACGGCCTTGTTCTCCGCGGCACCGTGAGGGACCACGCGGACCTTGTCGGCGTCGACCTTGTAGTGTGCGATCAGGCGTGTGCGTGCGGTCTGGGTCATGGTCACGACGGTGACGCACAAGCGCACTATCTCTTCCAGGATCTCTCGCTGGTGGGGGGTCGGAGTGGTCAGGACCGTGTGCAGCACCACGATCGTCGGAACCCAGAGGGCGCGGATAACCTCGAGCACGTCGGCACCATCCCGGCCAGCGAAGATTCCGTATTCATGCTGGACGATTGCAACGTCATGCGCATTGAGAGCAGCGGACGCGGCGATCGAACCGCCGATTTCCCCACGCACCCATTGGTGGATGACTTCAGGGAAAGCGGAGGGCTCGCGCGCGTCGAGAACGCGCACGACACCCACCACGTCATCCGGGGACCGGAGCGAATCGACAAGTGCCTTACTGAAGCTCGCGAGACCGCACTGTGTGGGCGGATAGGTGCTAAGAATTCCATATGAAACGGCCACGATGAACCTCCCCGGGTGTAACACAACATCTCCTGTCGCCATCGGCGACGCGGTGTCGGCATTCCTGCCGTGGATACGTAGTGAAGTGAAATCGGCCCGGATACCCCACGGGCGGATCGGACACGACTACCGGGAGATCCAGAAGGTGCTTGGCAAATAGAAGCAACCGATAATTTGACCTTAGCATCGTTTCTCGTGTATAGGACGGTTTCGGAGGACACGTGAAGATAGGCGTGATCGCATCGATCGCACACCGCTTGCCGCCGCTGCACTACGGGCCGTGGGAGCAGATTGCCTCGACCCTGACCGAAGGCTTCGTTGCGCGCGGGCACGACGTGACCCTGTTCGCCACCGCGGACTCCGCGACATCTGCGAAACTCCACAGCGCCGTTGCTGCCGGCTACGAGGAGGACGCTCGGCTCGACGCCAAGGCGTCAGAGGCCCTGCACAACGCCGCGGCGTTCGAGGCGGCATCCGAATTCGATGTGCTCGCAAACCATTTCGATTTCATGCCGCTCAGCTACAGTCGGCTCGTGTCAACGCCGATGGTCACGACCATCCACGGTTTCTCGTCGCCCCGGATCGTGCCCGTCTATCGTGCATATGACGACATCGCCCATTACGTAGCGATCAGCGACGCGAACCGTCATCCGGATCTGAGTTACGACGCGACGATCTACCACGGCATTGACACGAGCCGGTTCACCTTCGTGCCCGACCACGGGCAGTACCTGCTGTTTCTCGGCCGGATCCACCCGGACAAAGGAACGCATCTGGCCATCGAGGTCGCCAGGCGGGCAGGGCTGCCGCTTGTCATCGCGGGCATCATCCAGGACCAGGCCTACTTCCGGGATGCCGTGCAGCCGCACATCGACGGCGTCGACGTCACGTACGCCGGCCCGGTCGGGCCGATCGAGCGGGATGCGCTCCTCGGCGGAGCGAGGGCGCTGTTGCACCTCATCAGTTTCGCCGAACCGTTCGGCCTGTCCGTCATCGAGGCGCTCGCGACGGGGACTCCGGTCATTGCGAGTCCGCTTGGCTCGATGCCTGAGCTGATCCGGCCGGCGGTGACAGGGTTTCTGGTTGCTGACTCGGACGAGGCCGTGTCGGCCGTCACCCGCATCGGCGAGCTCGATCGCCTCGATTGTCGGGTCGATGCGACCAACCGGTTCAGTGCGGGCCGCATGGTCGACGACTACCTCGCCCTGTTCGAGCGGATCCTCGGCGCAACCGCGCGGTGAAGCGACGAGCGGACGCCGTTCCGAAAGGGGGGCGCGTCTCAGCGCACACACAGATGTGCTCGAATAGAGTCCTGCATGTTCCGCTCGATCGTGCGACCGAAAACGAAGTTGTGCGGGATGGGAGGGATAGCCATGACGAACACTGGGCCATTGCGACAGCGGAGCCGATCGGGGGAGCCTGTACGGCACGGCCGTCAGGGGCTGCAGCACCCGGTCAAGACAGCAGTCAAAGCTCTCGCCGCGGCCATCGGCATTGTCCTAGTGAGCACCACCTCGATCGCCGCGATCGCAGCGTGGGATGTCGCGAGCAGCGTGAAACCCGGAATCCACCTCACTCACGCGTCTGGCCAAACTACCGGCCCGATCCCGAACGTCGGCGCCATCTCGGGCGGTGTGAACCTGCTTCTGACCGGAACGGACACGCGGAGCGGCCAGGGCGGGGTGTACTCCAGCGCGGCCGAGCTCGCCGGTAGTTCAGGCGTGGGAAACAACGACGTCACGATCCTGTTGCACATTGCCCAGGATCATAAGAGCGCGACGGTGGTGAGCTTTCCGCGCGACATGATCATTTCCATGCCGGCGTGCCAGAAGACCGGAGGGGGGACGAGTCCCGCGACGACTGGAATGCTCAACACGGCGTTGTACCGCGGCGGTCTGTCCTGCGCTGTCTCGACGATCGAGTCGCTCACCGGACTGACGATTCCCTTTGCGGCCGGCATCAGCTTCGACGGTGTGACAGCCATGTCGGACGCGATCGGAGGGGTCACGGTATGCATCGCGTCGCCCGTCAACGACTCGTACACGAACCCGCCGCTGCACCTGGCGGCCGGTGAGCAGACCCTGGTCGGCCCGATGGCGTTGTCGTTCCTGCGCAGCAGGCACGGCGTCGGCGACGGCAGCGACCTTGGCCGCATCAGTAACCAGCAGGTCTTCATGTCTGCGCTCATGCGAAAGATCGTGAGCGGCGGTGTGCTCGCAAACCCGTTCCAGCTCTACCCGCTGGCCAAGGCGGCGACATCGAGCATGGTGCTCTCCGACACCTTGACCAGCCCGACCACGCTGGTTCAGATCGCGCTGGCCCTCAAGGACACGGGCCTGTCAAACATGGTCTTCCTGCAGTACCCGACGGTCGCTGATCCGACCAATCCGAACCGCGTGATCCCCCAGACATCGGCGGCCAGCGTGCTCAATTCGGCGCTCGTAGCCGATCAGCCCGTGCAGTTGAGTGGTGCACCGGGTCGTGCCGCAGTGATTGCGCCGACAACACCGGCCGCGCCGACGACGGCTCCGGGGGCGACATCCACCGCCATCCCGTCGCCCGTGCCGACCACTGCCGCATCGTCGAACGCGGTCGTGCTGCCGCAATCGGTGACCGGGCAGACGGCTGCGCAGCAGACGTGTACGAAGGGCAATTAGTCCGGGCATCCCACCCGGGGCACCCAGCGCCGAGTTGCCTTTCGGTTGCGCCGCACGTTTACTGAAGGCGTGACCTTTCCCGAGCCCGCACGTGCAGTACAGCGCCGCGTTCTCATCATTGCTATCCTCGCGTCCTTCGTCGCCTTCCTGGACGCGTCGGCCATCAATGTCGCTCTCCCGGCGATCTCACGCGAACTCGGCGGCGGTCTGCCCCTCCAGCAGTGGGTCGTCGATGCGTACCTGGTCACGCTTGGATCATTCATCCTCATCGCGGGCTCACTCTCAGACGTGTTCGGCCGCCAGCGCATCCTGCTCGTCGGGATCACCGGATTTGGCGTGATGTCCCTTCTGTGCGCGGTAGCGCCGACTGCGGTCTTCCTGATCGTTTCGCGGGCACTGCAGGGGGTCGCGGGCGCGCTGCTGGTGCCCAGTTCGCTTGCCCTGATCATCTCGTACTTCAGTGGAGCGGCCCAGGCGAAGGCGATCGGGCAGTGGACGGCCTGGACGGGTATTGCCGCTGTCGCGGGACCGCTCCTCGGCGGCGTCTTCGTCGATACGCTCTCGTGGCGGTTCGTTTTCGTTGTCAACGTCATCCCGATCCTCGTAACACTGCTGCTCATGCGAGGGCTCGGACCGAACATCCGTGGCTCTGGCGGGCGCGTGGACTTCCTCGGGGCCGTCCTCGGCGCGATCGGACTCGGTGCCACGGTCTTCGCGCTCATCGAGCAGGGCAGCGTCGGGTGGTCGAGCCCCCGTGTGTGGATCTCGCTCGTGACCGGCATCCTTGCGCTCGCTGTCTTCTTCTGGGCGGAGACACGCGTCGGCTCGCCGATGTTGCCGCTCGAAATCTTCAGGGTGCACAACTTCTGGGTCGGCAATGTCGCGACGTACCTTGTTTATGGCGCGCTCGCCTTCGGCCCATTCGTTGTCACTCTCTTCCTCATTCAGGTCGCCGGATTCACAGCGACGGCTGCGGGCTTCGTCTTCGTCCCGACGACGATCGTTCTGCTGGTGCTCTCGGGCTACTTCGGTGGACTCTCCGGCCGGTATGGGCCGCGGATCTTCATGGCGCTCGGCCCGATCGTTGCCGCGACCGGGTTCATCTGGCTGCTCATGATCGGTACTTCCGTCAATTACTGGACGCAGCTCTTGCCATCGGCGATTCTGTTCGGAGTCGGACTCTCGCTGACGGTCGCCCCCCTTACTTCGGCCATCCTCGGTTCGATCAATGCCGAACAGGCGGGAATCGGATCGGCCGTCAACAACGCGGTCGCGCGCATCGCCGGGCTCATCACGGTCGCGTTCGCCGGTTTGATCGTCGGAGCGCACCTCGACAAGACGGGTCTGGACCGGGCACTCATCGTGACAGCCGCCCTCTTGATCGCCGGCGGTCTCGTGTCGGCCGCGGGCATCCGCAACCCCCGCCCGCAGCTAGGCCAGGATCGACCGGCCGGCCAGGGCGAGCATGACAACGTCGACGAGGGCGCCCGTCATGATGAGGCTCATCAGGAGACGCGTCGGGGTCGCACGCAGCGAGAGCGCGGCGCCGAGGGCCGCGATCCCCATCCCGACGGCGAGCCCAACCCATAGCGCCGGCCGCTCGATCGGTCCGGGCCCGAAGGCGAGAAGAGCAGTCGTCGCAGCGAGGCAGGTGAACGCGGAGACGCCGGCGACGCGTGCGCCGAGGATGTGGGGGAGCCCTCGGATGTTCGTGCGGCGGTCATCCTGCAGGTCGGGGATGACGTTGGCGAAGTGGGCGGCCACCCCGAGCAGCCCCGCGACAACGACCACCCACGGCGCCGGCACGCGTGGAGTCACCTGGCCCAGGGTTGCGATGGCCGGAAGGAGACCGAAGCTGACGAGAAACGGCACGAAGGAGAAGACCGTCGCTTTGAGGCGGAGGTTGTATGACCAGGCTGAGGCCACGGCCACCAGATGCGCGATGGTGGCGAGGGGTCCGAGAAACAGGGACAGGATGAGGGCCGCGGCCAGCGCCACGAACGCGGCAGCACGCACGGTCCCGGTGCGGATCATGCCGCGCGCGATGGGCTTGTCCGTGCGATGCACCGCCGAGTCCCGACCAGCATCGATCCAGTCGTTCGACCAGCCGATCGACAGCTGGCCCGCAAGGATCGCGACCGCAAGCAAGACCAGCCGCCCAAGCGGATAGCCGAGATCGATGCCGAGAATCACGGCGATGGCCGTTACGACCGCAGAGGGCCCTGGATGGCTGGCCCGCAGGAGGGCCAGGACCTTCGTCGGCATGTCCACATGCTACGGGTGTGGGCGCGTAATTCGTGTTTACGAAGATTCACTTCGCGCCAAGGAATAATGACAACTTGTATGCCCTTGCATCAATTCAAGGCGCCGCTTCAGCGCCCTTATCCACCAAAGCAAGAGGAGACACCCATTGTCTGAGACCGTTACGATCCCCGGCTACAGGGCCGGCACCTGGACCATCGACCCCGTGCACAGCGAGGTGGGATTCAGCATTCGCCACCTGATGATCAGCAAGGTCAAGGGCGTTTTCGAGAATTTCGACGCGACCTTCGTCACGGGCGAGAACCCGCTTGACTCGCGTGTGACGGCCAAGGTCGATGTCACCTCGGTCAACACCAAGGAGAAGAACCGCGACGGTCACCTGCGCACAGGGGACTTCTTCGACGCCGAAACCCACCCGACCATCGACTTCGTCTCGACCGGTGTACGCAACGTGGATGGGGAATTCCTCGTCGACGGCGACCTGACCATCAAAGGCGTCACCCAGCCGGTGACCTTCGAGTTCGAGTTCGGCGGGTTCGGTGCAGACACGTCCGGCGCGTACCGGGCGGGTGCGACGGCGAAGACGGAGATCGAGCGCGAGGCGTTCGGCCTCACCTACAACGCCGCACTCGAAAGCGGTGGAATGCTGCTGGGCGACAAGGTGACGATCACGCTTGAACTGCAGGCTATTCTCGCCGACCAGTAGCCTGCACAGCAGGCAACTGGCACAGTTGTCATATGAGCTCTCAGGGGCCCCGCACTTTCGGGGCCCCTGAGTTCGTTAAGGGGCCACGGTTCGTTAACGGGTGACCTGCTGGCTATTCGCCAAGGATCTCCACGCGCACGCGGCGGAGATCCTCGAGGAGTGAGCCGAGCAGGATCCAGTGTTCCGCGTTCGGGGCCCTGACCACGAGGGGCGCGGTGAGAGCGGGGAGCTCGGACGTCGACGGTGCCGGCCCGTCGTCCCCGTGCCTGGTGTCGTTCACGAGGAGGCGCAGATCGTGGGCACTCCGCGTGAGTTGGTTGGCGATGGCGGCTACGGTCGGCTCGGTGATGAGTCGCCCGTCATAGTGGTCATGCAGCGAACGCGTCATGCCGAGCGTGCGGTTGACGAGGGCCAACAAGCGTCTGGACAATGCGGCATCCTCCTCCAGGTCCGCGCGGAGGCGTGCCTGGCGCGGGTTGAGCGTGAGGCTTTCCCTGCCCAGGTCGAGGTCCTTGATTGTCTTGTCGTACATGGGCCGCAGGAGCCGCGCTGTGATCAACACCTCATCGAGCTGTGCCGGCGTCTGCGGCGTGGTGAGCACCGTCGCCAGGCGATCAAGGGTTGCCGCTATCTCATTCGCGAGCCGCACCACCGATTGGTGCGCCGGCTCGAGGAGAACGGGGGGAACGATCGCAAGGTTGACGATGATGCCGATGACCGCGCCGAGGACGGTCTCAAGGATGCGCGTGGCGGCGTAGTTCGGCGTCGACGCGCCGATCGAGAGCACGAGCATCGCGCTGATCGGCACCTGGGTGGCGGTCATCGGAGTCAGTTTGAGTGCCCAGGCCAGGAAGATCGCGACGACGACGGCGAGGAGCACGATCCAGCTTGTCTGGCCGAATGCCACGCCGATGCCATACGCGACAATCACGCCGAAAATGACGCCGATGCTGCGCTCGATCGCGCGACCGATCGACTGGTTGACACTCGGCTGAACCACGAGGATCGCCGCAATCGCGGCGAAGATCGGAACCTCGGTGGGAAGGAAAGCGCTGGCCAGCAACCAGGATGCAACCATTGCGATTGCGGATTTGGTGACCTGCAGCAGGGGAACGCGGGTCGACGTTCGGAAAGTCGCGGGCAGTCGCACCCTTCAAGCGTAACCGCGCAGTCTGCGCTATGCCGCGGGCGCGCTGTCTGCGCTACGCTGCGGGCGCCGGCGACCCGACGAAACGTGCGTAGTCGCGGATCGCCCGTTCGAACCCCGCAGACTCGCGCACCGTGAGGCGGGTGAACGCCTGCGCTTGCCCGGTCACGCCCTTGGCGGCAGACGCCCGACGCCAGGTGCCGACGACTCGGCCCCGCGAGACGATCGTGGGAAGGAAGATCCCATTGCCGCCGGGAACGATGCGCTGCGCGAATTCGGGCGGGAGCACGAGAGAGCGGTCCTGGTAGCCGAGGAGGTACTCGTCGAAGCCGGGCAGCACCCGAACCGCTTCTCGAGCCCCGCGAGCGGGTGGCGCTGCGGATGTCGCATCCGCTGCTTTCGCCGTCATCCAATAGCTCGTGCCGTCGAGGTCGAGTTCGACCAGTTCGGTGCGCGCAAGCGCAAGCGCAGCTCTCGCCGAAGTGATGGTCACCTTCGACCACCAGGCGAAGTCCTTGAGAGTGGCCGGGCCGTGCCCGTCGAGGTAGCGCACCAGGAACTCCCGCAGCGACTCCTCCGGCCCGAGCTCACGAGGCGAGGTGACCCATTCATCGAGGAGCACGAGCGACTGCTGCGCCTTGTGCGGTGGACCCCAACACAGCGTTCCGGTCTGCGCCAGGTAGTAGATGAGGTGGTACCCGCGCTGGCCGGCCGTACGGATGCCGTGCGCTTCGAACTCCTGCATGAGCTCTGCGCGGCCGATCGTGCCCCCGCCGCTCAGTGCGTTTACGACGACCTCTCTGGCGCGTTCAAACGCGGCATCGTCGAGCTCGAGCTGGCGGTTCCTCGTCGCGAGTCCCGCAATCATGCGCGGGGTCGTGACAGCAAGCATCCAGCCGAGATCTTCCGGCGGAACGAAATGCAGCGTGCCCCGCATGGGCCAGGATCGCAGGATCTCACCGCGTTCGAGTGCCATGAGCACATCGAGCTGGGTCGTTCCGGGCGCTCGGAGCCCCAGTGCCCAGCATGCGGCAGCGAAGTCCTGCGCCTGTGTGGCGAGAAGGTGGCGTGCAACGTCTGCGGGTGACCGCAGCTCGCCCTCCCGCAGGAGCTGTGCGGCGAGCCTGAGCCGAATGAGGTCGTCGGTGGTCACACGGGTCGGCATGCCACCAGTATCGCGGTCACTGCCGACACCAGCAGAGTGGGGCTCACCTTGGGTTAGGTCAGCAAACCGTGCGAAATGAGCTGGTCGCTGAGGCCGGCGCCATCGGGGGAGTACATCCAGGGCACGCCGCTGGTTTCGGTGTGCTTCTCGGCCATCGACCGTCCACCGGCGAGCACCGCCTCGCCGGTTGAGAGTTGTCGAATCGCAACGGCCGCGACGTTCTCTGGGTGCAGGGTCGCGAACGCCTTGTAGATCGTCTCGTCGTGCTGCCCGTCGTCGCCCACGAGCAGCCACCGCAGGTTGGGGAACTCGCCTGCCAGACGTGCGAGGTTCAGCTCCTTGTGTTCCCTGCCGCTGCGGAACCAGCGGTCGTGCGTCGGCCCCCAATCGGTCAGGAGCAAAGGGCCGGCGGGGAAAAGGTTCCTGGAGAGAAAGCGGGTGATCGTCGGGGCGACGTTCCAGGCTCCCGTTGAAAGGTAGATCACGGGAGTTCCGGGTTGTGCGGCGGCCAGTCGCTCGAGGAGTACAGCCATACCCGGCGTTGGCACCCGCGCGTGTTCGTTGAGCACGAATGTATTCCAGGCCGCGAGTAGTGGGCGGGGGAGTGCGGTGACCATCACGGTGTCGTCGATGTCGGAGATCACGCCGAAGCGGGTGGTCGGGTCGACGATGAAGACAGGTGCCTCGGCAACGCCAATGCCATCGGCGGTGCGCATCCGCACGGTGTGCCAGCCCGGCGTGAGTTTCACGGGCAAGACGGTGTCGATGACTCCGCCGCGATCCGGCCTGACCTCGTTCGTCGTGCCGTTGACCTCGATCGTCACCGTCTCATCGTTCACGGGCACGCTCGTGAAACTGCGCCAGCCCCGGATGCTTTCCACCCGTTTGCGATTCTTCCGATCGGCCCTGCTGCCGGGTTTCGGTTCCTTGGCGAGAACGACCCGGCCAAGAACGCGCACCCAGGTCGGCGAGCCGTATCCCGTGTATGGCACGACCGTGGAGAGATAGCCGCGTTTTCGTGCACGCTTAGCCCGGAAATCGTGGAATGCGTCCTCTATGCGCGCGGCACGGTGCGCGATAGGTTGGACATTCGCGCTGCGATCGTCGGGAGAAACGGCCATTTGCCCCAGTTTCTCACGCCAGCGAAGCTGCGAGAACTCATAGGACGCGCGGAGGCGCAAATCAGGAATTCTCACCTTCCCGGGAATATGATCCTTCCAACACGGCGGAAATTCGGCGTGGGGCTGGGGGCCCGGACCCAAACGCAGTGGACGTGCAGCAAAAGAGGAGTTGCCCAGTGCCCATTAATGATCTCGTGGCTGGACCGAGCCAGTCAGGGGCTCCGCTCGTCAGAACGGAACCGATCCAGGAGCGAAGCGCCGCCCGAGTCGACGCTTTGCTCGATGCGGCGGCGGAGGTCGTCGATGAGATCGGCTTCGATCGCCTGACGACGGCCATGGTTGCCGAGCGTGCCGAAGCGTCGATCGGAACCGTATACCGTTACTTCCCCGACCGAATCGTTCTCCTGCAGGCGCTGCGTGACCGCGCAGTCCAGCGTTACCGCGCCGCGGTCGTCGAGTACATCCATGAGAGCCACCCGGAGCACTGGTGGAACGCCGTCGAGTGCGCAATCGACGCGTTCGTCGACATGTTCCGGAATGAGGTGGGCTTCCGAATCATTCGATTTACGGATGCCGAACGCTCACCGGTCGTTTCCGACGCCCACTACGGGATCGGCTTCTTTGCACACAAGTTTGCGGAGATCCTTGTTGCTGAGTTCGGACTGCCGGCCGGCGACGAACTCAACTTTCACCTTGAGGTCGTCGTTGAGATCGTCGATTCGCTCATCAACCGGGCATTCCTGATCGACCCGAAGGGTGACGAGGGCTTCATCAGCGAGGCGCGAGTCGTCGTCGGCGAATACCTGGCAAAGCGCTACAGCGACGGATCGGTCAGCGCGAGCGCGTAGCCAGACCGCGCGAGCGCATAGCCAAAACCGCGGGAGCAATCGCGGATGGTCGGAATATGGCGGCGTGTGTCGCGTTGAATAGATGCGACTTTGCCAAACGTTCCGAATGATGTTTCAGTTGGACTGGCACGTGTTGATCCGAAACATCCTCGAGGAATGAGCCGTCCGCATGATCGAGTTCCGATCGGTATCCAAGCAGTTTCCCGGCGGCACGATCGCGGTCAACGACTTCAGTCTCGTCATCCCCTCGCGCAAGACCACGGTCCTCGTTGGTTCTTCCGGCAGCGGCAAGACAACCATCCTCAGGATGATCAACCGGATGGTCGATCCGACCAGCGGGACCATCACGATCGACGATGAAGACATCTCCACGCTCCGGCCCGTCACGCTGCGCAGGCGAATCGGTTACGTCATGCAGAACTCGGGGCTGCTGCCGCATTTCACGGTGATCGACAACGTCGCCACCGTTCCGATTCTCAGTGGGGTGCCGAAGAAGAGGGCACGGGAGCAGTCCCTTGCCCTCCTCGACACGGTGGGACTCGATCGTTCCCTCGCGTATCGCTACCCGAGCCAGCTCTCTGGCGGACAACAGCAGAGGGTGGGCGTCGCGCGCGGACTGGCCGCGAACCCCAACATCCTGCTCATGGACGAGCCGTTTGGCGCAGTCGACCCGATCGTGCGGGCCGAGTTGCAGACCGAGCTCATCCGCCTGCAGCGCGAGCTCGACAAGACTGTGGTGTTTGTTACGCACGACATCGATGAGGCTTTCCTGCTCGGTGACCAGGTCGTGATCCTCGAGACCGGCGGGCACATCGTCCAGGTGGGGTCGCCGACCGAGATCCTCGCCGACCCGGCGAACGACTTCGTGGCAAGCTTCATCGGGGCCGACAAGGGAAAGCGCGCGCTCACGATCAAGAAGACCCCACGGGGTGAGATCGTCGTCGACTCGGAGGGGCGTGCTGCGGGGGTGCTCGTCTCCGCCCAGGGCGGCGCGGGGTCATTGAACGGCGCGGAACGATGAACTGGATCGCCAACAACCTGGGTCAGGTCGGACAGCTCACGCTCGCGCACCTGGCGATCGCGCTCCCGCCGATCGTCCTGAGCTTCGTCATCTCGGTGCCGATCGGCTGGCTGGCGAATCGCCTCCGGTGGAGTCGCGGGATCCTGCGCTGGAGCAGCGGCGTCCTGCTCACGCTGTGCGTGCTCCTCTACGCCATCCCGTCCTTCCCACTGTTCGTCGCTCTGCCGTCGCTCATCGGCACGGGGCTCAGGGATCCGGTCAACGTTGTGGTGGGGCTCACCCTCTATGGCATCGCCCTGATGGTGCGCACGAGCGCGGATGGGCTCGCGGCGGTCGACCCCGATGTGCGCCAGTCGGCGACCGCGGTCGGTTTCTCCGGCTGGAGCCGGTTCTGGCGCGTTGAGCTTCCGCTCTCGGCGCCAGTGCTCCTCGCAGGCCTCCGGGTGGTTGCCGTCAGCACCGTCAGCCTCACGACCGTCGGTGCCGTTCTCGGGATCAATAGCCTCGGAACCCTGTTCACCGATGGTTTCCAGCGTGGGATCGCCGCCGAGATCGCGACCGGCATCGTGGTGACGATGGCGATCGCACTCATCATCGACGCCATCCTCGTGCTGGTCGGCCGCCTGCTCTTGCCGTGGGTACGCGCAACATCGCGAGCTGGTGGCCCGCGCATGTCGCGGAGCGTCAAGCAGGCGGTGGTCACATGAACCTCCTTCTCGAGGCGATCCACTGGGTTTTCGACCCGGCGAATTACGGCGGTCCCAATGGGATCGAAACCAGGAGCGGCGAGCACCTGGCCCTCAGCGGGCTGGTCCTGCTGATCGCGGTCGTGATTGCGGTGCCGTTCGGCTACTTCATCGGGCACACCGGGCATGGCCGGGCGCTCATTGTTCCGCTCTCCGGCGGCGTGCGCGCGCTGCCGACGCTCGGGTTGCTCATCCTGGTCGCGCTCAACGTCGGCATCGGTGTGGTGGCCCCCGTCGTCGCGCTTGTCGTGCTTGCGATTCCCTCCATCCTCGCGGGCGCGTATTCGGGGTTCGAGGCAATCGACCGCCGCGTGATCGACGCTGCGAGGGCGGTCGGAATGACCGAATGGCAGATTCTCGCCCGCGTCGAGATTCCACTTGGACTGCCCCTGCTCATCGGCGGCCTCCGATCCGCGTCACTCCAGGTCATCGCGACGGCGACACTCGCCGACTACGTCAGCGGCGGCGGCCTCGGCCACTTCCTCTTTCTTGGCCTCCAGACCAATAACTACCCGGAGATGCTCGGCGGCTCCATCGTCGTGATTGTCCTCGCTCTCGCCTCGGAGGGCCTGTTCGGTCTCCTCCAGCGCCTCGTGGTGCCCGCTGGTGTCGCGGCCAGGCAGCCGAAAGACGTCCGTCTGAGACCAGTCCGGTCCCAGACGGCCCTGGGCTAACGCCCCTACAAGGAAGAAGTGGAAAATGTTCACAGCAGGAAGAGGCCGGCTCGTCGCACTTGGCGCTGTCGTGGTTGGGGCAGCATTAGCCCTTTCAGGGTGCGCGTCAGGCAACCCCCTGGCCACGGGATCGAACACGCCAGCGAGCAAGACGACACTCATCGTCGGCTCGCAGGCGTATTACTCGAACGAAATCATCGCGGAGATCTACTCCCAGGCTCTCGAAGCGGGTGGATACACGGTCGACCGCCAGTTCAATATCGGGCAGCGTGAGGTCTACCTGCCCCAGATCGAGGCTGGCAAGATCGACGTGTTCCCCGAGTACATCGGCAGCCTGACGCAGGCACTTGACAAGAACGCTGCCGGCGGCACGAGCGATGCCGTCTACGCGGAACTGAAGAAGGCGCTGCCCAGCGGCCTGAGTGTGCTCAACAAGGCGGCCGCATCCGACCAGAACTCCTGGACGGTCACCCAGGCCTTCGCCAAGAAATACAACCTCACCGACATCGCGTCCCTGAAGAACGTGACCGAGCCGATCACGGTTGGCGGTAACGCCGAGCTTGAAACCCGTCCATACGGTCCGACCGCGCTCAAGCAGAAGTACGGGATCACCACCGCCGGATTCAAGGCAGTCCAGGACAGCGGCGGACCGCTGACGGTCAAGGCACTGGTGGACGGGCAGATCCAGCTCGCCAACATCTACACCGCCGACCCGAACATCAAGTCGAACAACCTCGTCGCCCTGAAGGACCCGGACGGGCTCTTCCTGCCGGACAACATCGCGCCGGTCGTTTCGAAGAAGGTCGACTCCAAGGCGGCCGCGATTCTCAACAAGGTCGATGCCGATCTGTCTCAGGCAGATCTGGTCAGCCTCAACTCGGAGAGCGTGAACCAGCAGAAGTCAGCGCCGGTCATTGCGAAGGCGTGGCTGACCGAGAAGGGTCTGCTCAAGTAGCGTCAGAACGCTGGAGGGCGGTGGCGGCCAGGATTCCTGGCTGTCACCGCCTTCTGTGTCTGGTGAGCTGCTTTTCAGGGGAGCGGGCGGGCGAGCGCGGCGAGGCGCATCCGCCAGCGGTGTGCGCGGGCATCCGATGCCGTGACCGCCGGACCGTCGATCCAGTCGGTGACGAGACGGATGCCGTGCAGCGCGTTCACCGCCCACACCTCGCAGCCGGCGAGGTCGGCAGGGCGCGCGGCTTCCTCGCGGACCGCGACGCCCATGGCCGACGCGATCGTGAGGATCGAGCGTGCCGTCACGCTGTCGACGCGGGGGAGTGCGAGCGGCGGGTGGCACAGGGTGTCATCGCGCCACCAGAGCAGCGCGCTTGTGGCGGCATCCACGACAACTCCGTCATCAAGCAGGACCGCCTCCTGTGCGCCGGCCCGCTGGGCTTCCTGGCGGAGTCGCATCATGACGTCAAGATCCGGGCCCTTGACGGTTGGAGCGGTGCGCACCTCCGGCCCGCTGTGCGTCGCGAGGACCACGGTCTCGGCAAGCCGCGGAGCCGGCCGAAGCCGGAATTGGAGCTGCCACGTGTCGCGTTGCCGGGCGAGCTCGAATCGCGGAAACCACTGGGTCTGCCGGGGAATGATCGAGAGGGCGGAATGCCAGAAGGCATCCAGGTCGTCGTCGGCGTCGTACCCGCGCGCGGTGGCCGAGGCGAGGAAGCGTTCGCGGTGCAGGTCGACCGCCAGCACCCGACCGTCGGAGACGAGGAACGAGTCGGCTACTTCGAGGCTCCGCTCGGCCACGTCACAGTCCTCGAGCAGGTGCAGGGCGTTCTGGTTCCAGCGGAAGATCGCATCGATCTCGCTCATACCCTGATTCCTCCCGCCACGCATCCGGTGATCCGTCGACCGGCCGCTCTAGGCTAGTACAGTGGCGCGACGCATCCTCAGCTTTGCGATTGACGGCTGGGTCGAACCGGCTGCGGCGTTCTGCACGCTCTTCGCTGGCGAGCCGTACGCGTTCTGGCTCGACGGAAATCTCGAAGGCATGGCGGATGACGGCGGCCGCAGCTATCTCGGCGCCGCTTCTCCTGGCGCGCGTGTTGCGCTCGCGTCGGTGGCGGATGACGTCGTGCGAGTGCGGCCGGCCGACGGCCACGGTGAGCCCGCGGAAACCGTGCACGCCGGCGGGATCCTCGAGTTCCTCCGGCGCGACCTCGGGGCGAATGCGACCGAACCGACGGACGCCGGCGGCTTCCGGCTCGGCTGGGTCGGGTGGCTGGGCTATGAGGCGGGCGCTTCGGCGAGCGGCGCCCCGGTCGCGCAATCGCGCTTTCCCGACGCCGCGCTACTCTTCGTCGACCGCGCGCTCGCGTTCGATCATCGTGCACACACCGTGACGCTGCTCGCGCTCGAGGAACCGGGCGCAGCTCCGGTGGGCGCAGAACCAGGCACCGCGGAACTTGGGAGTGTCGACGACTGGGTTGCCGACATCCGCTCGGCCCTTGCGAGCGTCGCGATGGCACCGACGGTGCCGATGCCCGTGGAGGCGCAGCCCGAGGCCGGCATTGCATCTGAACGACCGCACCTCTCGTGGCGCCACGACGACGCGCGGTACCTCGAGCTCATCGTCGAATGTCAGGCCGCGATCGCGCGAGGCGATGCATACCAGCTGTGCCTCACCAACGAGGCGCGCGTCGATGCCCGGCCCGACCCGTTGGCGACCTACCTTGCGCTCCGGGATGCCAGCCCGACGCAGCACGCCGGCTACCTGAGGTTCGGTGACACGGCGCTGCTGAGCGCCTCACCCGAGGAGTTCCTGTCCGTGTCGCCGTCCGGGCTTGTGCGCACCAAGCCCATCAAGGGAACGCGTCCGCGCGGCGCAACGATTACCCGCGACCTCGAGCTGCGCGCCGAACTCGAGGCGAGCGACAAGGAACGCGCCGAGAACGTGATGATCGTCGATCTCATGCGCAACGACGTCGGCAGGATCGCGGAGGTCGGCTCCGTCGAGGTGCGTCACCTGCTCTCGGTCGAGAGCTATGCGCAGGTGCACCAGCTCGTCAGCACGGTTGAGGGGCGCCTCGCTGCCGGGCTCACCGGGGTGGATGCCGTGGCCGCCTGTTTCCCGGCCGGCTCCATGACGGGCGCGCCCAAGCTCAGCGCCATGCGCATCCTGCATGGCCTCGAAGCGGGCCCACGCGGCGTTTACTCCGGATGCTTCGGATACTTCGGACTGGACGGTGCGCTCGACCTGGCGATGGTCATCCGCAGCATCGTGATCGACCCGGATGGCGCGTCGGTCGGGGCGGGTGGCGGCATCACGGCACTGTCCGTTCCGGAGGAGGAATTGGCGGAGGTCCGGCTGAAGGCGGCTGCGTTGCTCACGGTGCTCGGGCTCTGAGCCGCACTCGTCCAGGCATTGGTGACGCCCGCCCCGCCCCGCCCCGCCGTAGCTAACTCAGGCTGGATCGGAGGGTTTCGTACAGAATTGGCCGGTTTCGGCCGATTTCGTCCCGTCCTGCCTGAGTTGTTGACACGGAGTGCCACCGAACTGCTGACCGAGTTCAGCTGGCCGGCGCTCAGACCCTGCGGTGGTTCGCGTTCTGAGCTGGGGGATAGGCATCGTTTAGTACTCTTGACAGCTGGGCAACGTTTGACGCACCCACCAGACCAACGAATGAGAGTTACGTGGCACACGAGCACGATTCCGCAGGCACCCCGGTCGAGGGCGCGCAGTACGACTTTGCCGCAATTCAGGACAAGTGGCTTCCGGTCTGGGATGAGCTCAAGCCGTTCGCAACGAACGATCCGGGCGACAAGCGCCCGCGCAAGTACGTGCTCGACATGTTCCCGTATCCTTCCGGTGACCTGCACATGGGTCACGCCGAGGCCTACGCGCTCGGCGACGTGATTGCCAGGTACTGGCGCCAACAGGGCTTCAACGTGCTGCACCCGATCGGCTGGGACGCATTCGGCCTGCCGGCCGAGAACGCCGCCATCAAGCGGGGGCTCGATCCGCGTGGCTGGACCTACGACAACATCGCGCAACAGAAGTCGAGCATGCGGCGGTATGCGCCGAGCTTCGACTGGGACCGAGTGCTCGCGACAAGCGACCCGGAGTACTACCGCTGGAACCAGTGGCTGTTCCTCCAGCTGCACGAGAAGGGCCTGGCCTATCGCAAAGCGAGCCAGGTCAACTGGTGTCCGTTCGACCAGACCGTTCTCGCCAACGAGCAGGTCGTCAACGGTCGCTGCGAACGGTGCGACAACCTCGTCACCAAGAAGAAGCTGACTCAGTGGTACTTCCGGATCACCGACTACGGTGACCGGCTGCTCGACGACCTCAAGCAGCTCGAGGGCGCGTGGCCGAGCAAGGTGCTCAGTATGCAGCGCAACTGGATCGGTCGCTCGACGGGCGCCGATGTGCGGTTCGAGATCGAGGGCCGCGACGAGCCCGTGACGGTCTACACCACGCGACCGGACACGCTGTATGGCGCGACGTTCATGGTCGTCGCTCCGGACTCCGATCTTGCGGCCGAACTCGTCGCGGGCACACCTGACGCCGTGCAGCAGCGTTTCGAGGCATACCTCGAGCAGGTGCGTGGGACCACGGAGATGGACCGTCTGAGCACCGACCGCGAGAAGACGGGTGTATTCCTCGAACGGCATGCGATCAATCCGCTGAACGGTGAGCGGCTGCCGATCTGGGCAGCCGACTCTGTCCTGGCCGACTACGGACACGGCGCGATCATGGCAGTGCCCGCTCACGACCAGCGCGACCTCGACTTCGCCCGTGCGTTCGACCTGCCGGTTCGTGTCGTCGTCGACACCAATGCGCCGGTGACTGGCGCGATGCCCGTGATCCCGACGGACCCGGTGACGGGCGAGGCCATCCTGCCCGACGACATCCCGCCGCTGAATCCGGCAGAGACCGGGGTCGCGCTTACGGGCGACGGACGCCTGATCAACTCCGGCCCGTTCGACGGACTGAGCAAGTCGAACGCCATCCGGCGGGTCACGGAAGCGCTGCAGGCGAGTTCGCTGGGCGCCGTCGCCAAGAACTTCCGGCTGCGTGACTGGCTGATCTCGCGCCAGCGCTACTGGGGCACGCCGATCCCGATCATCCACTGTGAGGCGTGTGGCGAGGTTCCGGTTCCCGTAGACCAGCTGCCAGTGCTTCTGCCGCCCGCGGAAGGGCTCGACCTGCAGCCCAAGGGCACGAGCCCGCTGGGCGCGGCCGAGGACTGGGTCAACGTGGCGTGCCCGCGTTGCGGTGCACCCGCCAAGCGCGACACCGACACGATGGACACGTTCGTCGACAGCTCGTGGTACTTCCTGCGGTTCCTCTCTCCGAAAGACGAGACGCAGGCCTTCGACCCGGCGGAGGCGGAGAAGTGGGCTCCGGTCGACCAGTATGTCGGCGGCGTGACGCACGCGATTCTGCACCTGCTGTACTCGCGGTTCATCACCAAGGTCCTCTTCGATCTCGGCCACCTGACCTTCACCGAGCCTTTCACCGCCCTGCTCAACCAGGGCATGGTGCTGATGGACGGCTCGGCCATGAGCAAGTCCCGCGGCAACCTCGTGAAGCTTTCCGACCAGCTGGACGAGCACGGTGTGGATGCGGTTCGCCTCACGATGTCGTTCGCTGGACCACCAGAGGACGATATCGACTGGGCCGACGTGTCTCCGGCGGGTAGCGCGAAGTTCCTCGCGCGTGCCTGGCGCATCGCGAACGACGTGACGAGTTCTCCGGATGTCCTCTGGAAGGACGGCGACGCTAGCCTGCGTCGCGTCACCCATCGCTTCCTCGCCGACGCGCCTGGTCTTGTCGAGGCGTTCAAGTTCAACGTGGTCGTCGCGCGCCTGATGGAGCTCGTCAACGCGACCCGCAAGGTGATCGACACCGGTGCAGGGCCAGCGGATGCCGCGGTGCGCGAAGCCGCGGAGGTCACCGCGATGGCGTTGAACCTTTTCGCTCCGTACACGGCCGAGGACATGTGGGCGATTCTCGGCTACGAGCCGTCCGTTGCGCTGGCGCAGTGGCGCAAGGCCGAACCGAACTTGCTGATCGAGGAGTCGGTGATCGCCGTCGTCCAGGTGGATGGCAAGGTGCGCGACCGACTCGAGGTGTCGCCCAAGATTTCCACGGACGAGCTCGAGAAGCTCGCCCGCGAGTCTGCTGCGATTTCCCGGTCGATCGGCGATCGCGAGGTCGTGAACGTCATCGTGCGTGCACCGCGCCTGGTCAATATCGCGACCAAGCCGGCCGCGTAAGCCAAGGCGGCCGTGTCAGTCGCGGTCTTGTGCTGCCCGATAGCTCTCCACCGTCGTGGTCAGGGCGACGTCGAATGGCGTCGCCGAGATCCCGAGGGTGCGCTCTGTTTCAGCCGAATCGATAACGAACGGCACGAGGAACTGGTAGCTCGACGCAGCGACTTCGCGCATCATCGGGTTCACGAGGGCAAGCGTGCGCAGCATCCATTGTGGGATGCCTGCGACCCGACCTGAGCCGCCCCAACGCTCATTGACCTGGTCCGCGATCTCGGTGCGCGCGGCCGGCGCGTTGCTCGGCACGTGCCAGGCGCGTCCCCATGCGCCCTGGTAGTCGCCCGCTGCGACAAGGGTGGAGACGATGTCCGGCAGGTAGCTCCAGCTGTGCGTGAGCGCAGGGTCGCCGATGACTCGTGCGGTCTTGGATGCCAGAAGCGGCTCGAAGAAGCGCGCGCCCAGGTGCGCGGTGGCCCCCGCCCCCGGCCCGTAGTAGTCGCTCGCGCGCACTTCGACGGCGCGGATCTCACCTCTCTCGTGTGCCGCGAGCGCATTTTCCCAGCCGGCCTTCCGAACGAGGCCCTTCGTCTCTGTCGTCGCGAGCGGCGAGTGTTCGGTCATCGGAGCGCTCGGAGTGCCGTACGCGTAGAGGTTGCCCATGATCACGAGCCCTGCGCCTGACGCAGCTGCGGCGGCGATGGCGGCATCGAAGATCGGAGGCCATTCGGTCGTCCAGGTCGTGTACGGCGGGTTCGAGCAGAGGAAGATCGTGTCGACGCCCATAGCCGCGGCGCTGAGCGCCGCAGCATCACTGGCGTCGAGCGCGACGGATGCCGCGCCGCGCGCACGCGAACCCGACCGCGACGCGATCGTCACTGTGTCTCCGCGGTCGGCGAGGCGCTCTGCGAGCGGCTTGCCGATTTGTCCTGCTCCGATGACGAGATGGTCTGGCACGGATGTCTCCTTCGTCGCGCGCGCTCATCAGCCTGGCTATTCGGTTCTAAAGAGTAGCTGTTAGAACCACGAACGAATCGCAATCGGGAGTTCAGGACGGGCGCACATCCAGCGACACCTGCAGGGGCTCCCCGGGGGCATCACTACTCACCGTCAGTTGATAGTCGTAGCCGTCCTTAACTCCCCGCCCGATACACAGCGAGGCGCTCCCGCCCGCGTTGGCCGGCCGCCGGCACGGGCTGTCCACGGAAAGAGTCAAGTCAGCCGGAGCGGCAATCTGCTTCAGATCCTGGGCACTAACAGCCGAGTCGGCCTGCCACCGCCGGGAAATACTCGGACACGGGTTCGGACTCGCACAGAGGAATTGTTCGCCTCGGACAATGTCGTCCAGCGGCTTCCAGGTCGCGGGGATTGCGAGCCGTGACACCTGTGAAACGAGAGCTTCAGTGACCCTGTCTTCGAGCGACCTGACAACGAAGAACGCCGCGACCGCAACGACGACTACGCCAACCAGAATCGCACCAAGTATCTTCACGCTGTCCCCCCATGCAGAAGCTCTGGCCGTCACGATCGTCGGTGTCTGTTGCGTCTGAGGCCACGGGCAGGCTATCGGGGCGGTAGCCACTATGTCACTACCCCCTCTTTTCGATCCCACGAGCGGCAGCTACGGCCGGGTGCGCAAGCCGCTACGGCATGTCCTTTCGTGTGCGCTGCGCGGCCCGACGTCGCATGACCGCCGCGTACCACCGGAACATCTGTGGCATGAGCCAGTACGCCGCGATCGGAACGACGACGAGCGTGAGCACGAACGCTCTGAGCACGGGATGCCAGTCCGCCACGATAGGGCCGAGCAGCGTGCTGAAGATGGCAACGAGCGGGAAGATCGTCAACCACGCGATCAGCGCCGTCACGTGCACGTTGGGCTTCGGTGGCGCGGGTGTAGCGGGGAATGCCTCGTGCGGGGGCGTATCGGCACTCCGAGCGGACGGGCCGCGCTCAGGGGGTGTCGCTGTCATCGTCGACTCCACAATCGGGGCGAGGCTACAACGGACGCACGGTGCGGACGTAGCGGCGGCCCTTTTCTATTCTGCACCCACGATTGTTCGCTGGCACTGGGCATTGATACGTCTCCCGACAAGGGCATAACCGTAGCTCCGGCGAGGCATAGTCCTGCAACGGCGGCTCGGTACATCGCACACTCGTCACACGGGACGGGGTCTCCACAGAAGGCAACCTGGGCGACGGGTCGGCGGTGGCCGCGATCTAGCCTTCACGGGTGGAGGCTGAACCGCGCGAGGACGAACTGGATGGCCTCGCGCCAGGCGCGCGGGCGGGTCCGCATGGCGTGCGCGTCCGGATCGGTGTGGGAGCAGGCATCGTCCTGCTGATCGCCGCGCTCGTGGTCGCGGTCATCGTGTCGGTGCTCGCCCCGCACGGGAGCACGCAGACCGTCGCAGCGGTCACGGGGAAGACGGGATCGGCGACTGGTAGTTCCTCCTCGGCCAACCCTGATCCTGGCGGCAGCGCGAGTGCGCCACTCTTCGTCCACGTCCTCGGCGCGGTTGCGCATCCGGGCCTGTTCCAGCTCCGGGACGGCGCACGCGTGATCGACGCGATTGCGGCAGCCGGGGGATTCGCCGATGACGCCGAGCCGGGCGGAGTGAACCTTGCGCGCGTGCTTGCCGATGGTGAGCAGCTGCATGTGCCTCACGTAGGAGAGGTGGTCGTGGGTTCCGCGGCCGTGGGCGCGCCGGGCGGCGGGACATCCGGTGCTGGAGGCTCTGCGGTGGGCGGCAAGGTCAATCTGAATGTCGCGACGGTGGCGGAGCTTGACGCCCTGCCACGGGTGGGTCCGGTCATGGCGCAGCGGATCGTCGACTGGCGCACGGCCAATGGCCGGTTCACCTCGGTCGACGACCTGATGAGTGTCACGGGGATCGGGCAGAAGACGTTTGACGGACTCAAAGACCTTGTCACGATATGACGGTCGACGTCCGCCTTGCGATACCTGCTGCAGCCTGCTGGCTCGTCTGCGGCGTCCTGATCGGCTTTCCTGGACAGGCCGCCTGGTGTGCCGTGACCCTCTGGGTCGGTGCGGTCGCCGTGCTCGGCCTGGTGCTGCGCCTGCCCGGCGCCCGCCTGCCTATCGCACGCCGGGTGGTGGCCGTCGCGTGCGTGGCGCTGGCTGCCGCCGCGCTCGCCGCAACCACCGTTGCGCTAGTGTCGCCCGCACACCGGCCAGCCGCCGTCATTGAGGCGACCGGCGGCGGTCGAGCGGTCGAGGTGGTCGTGCGCGTGGATTCCGCGCCGCAGGAGGCACGCACGACCGGAGGCTTCGGAGCAGCAGCCGTCAGCGAACGGTTTCTCGGTCTCATGACCTCTGTGCGCAGTGGACCGACCCGGGTCACCCTTTCGACGCCCGTCCTGGTTTTCATACCGACGTCCGACGCCGGCGGGCGTGCTGTGCCCCTCGAGATCGGCGACTCGGTGCGCGTGCGCGGCACGCTCAAGGCCCTCGCGCCAGAGGACTCGACGTCGTTCCTGGTCTTCGGGTCTGGAAGGCCGACGGTCGTGAGCGATGCGCCGTTCTGGCTCGCTTGGGCGAACGACCTGCGGTCCGGTTTTTCCATGGCGGCGACATCCCTCCCCGGCGATGGCGGAACACTGCTCCCCGGCCTGTCGATCGGTGACGTCAGTGCGGTCGGACCCGATCTGGATGCGGCCATGAAGGCGAGCTCGCTGAGCCATCTCACGGCGGTCTCCGGAGCGAATTGCGCGGTCGTGATCGCCTTGGTCATGCTCGTCGGCGGTGCTCTCGGGCTTCGCCGGCGCACGCGGGTGATCCTCGCCCTGGCGATGCTCGCTGGGTTCGTCGTGCTTGTCACGCCAGGTCCGAGCGTGCTTCGTGCGGCCGTCATGGCCGTCATCGTCGTCTTCTCGGCCGCGGCAGGTCGTCCCGGGCGCGGTGTCCCGGCGCTGGCGCTCGCGGTGATCGTGCTCCTGCTGTTCGATCCATGGCTCGCACGCGATTACGGATTTGCGCTCTCGGTGCTTGCGACCGCCGGACTCCTCGTGCTCGCCGGCCCGCTTGCGCGCGTACTCGCCCGATGGATGCCGACGGCCCTCGCCGCGGTCATCTCCATTCCGCTCGCCGCCCAGCTCGCCTGTCAGCCGGTCCTGATCCTGCTCAATCCGGCTGTCCCGCTCTACGGCGTGGCGGCCAACCTGCTCGCCGAGCCGGCGGCTCCTGTCGCGACCGTACTCGGCCTGATCGCGTGCCTCCTGCTCCCGTGGTTGCCTGGCCTGGGTTACGCGTGCGCCCAGATCGCCTGGGTTCCATCCGCCTGGATCGCATCCGTTGCGTCGGTCGCCTCGACGCTGCCGGCCAACCAGTTGCCGTGGCTTGGTGGCGTCGCGGGCCTCGCGCTCATGGCCGCGCTGACCGTTTCCATCCTCGTGCTCGTTCTTCGGCCGGCTAGCCGTCGACGCGGCCTCGCGCTCAGCAGCCTGACGGCGCTCGTCGTCGTGTTCTGCGGGGCATACGGCGGGAGCCTCGTGGGGGCTGGCATCGGTCGCCAGCTGGCCATGCCGTCGAGCTGGCAGATCGGTGCGTGCGACATCGGGCAGGGCGACGCCGTCATCGTTCGCGACGGCGATCTGCACGCGCTCGTGGACCTGGGGCCGGAGCCGAGGCTGCTCACCGCCTGTCTCAACCGCCTCGGAATCGATCGGATCGACCTCCTGGTCATGACCCATTTCGATCTCGACCACATGGGCGGGCTCAACGCCGTCATCGGGCGGGTCGGCATCGCGCTCGTCGGGCCGCCGGAGAACTCGCAGGATCGGGCACGTCTCGCAGCGCTCGAGCGCGGGGGCGCGGATGTCCGAATCGCCTCGAGTGGGGACCACGGCACCCTGGGTGGGCTGCGCTGGGACATCCTGTGGCCGAAGACCGGGTCCACCGTCATGCAGACGGGGAACGACGGATGCGTGACGATCGCGTTCGATGGTGCGGGCATCCGATCGGTGTTCCTGTGCGATCTCGGCGAGGAATCCCAGAACGCGCTGCTCGCCACGAATCGTGTGCGCCCGGTCGATGTGGTCAAGGTCGCTCACCACGGATCAGCGGACCAGAGTGAGCGGATGTACGAGACACTCGGCGCGCGCCTCGGCGTGATCTCGGTCGGCGCGGACAACCGGTACGGCCACCCGACCGAGCGCGCGCTCGGCATCCTCGGGAGGGTTGGCACGCTGGGCCTGCGAACCGACCGGTCCGGGACGATCCTGATCGGCACGGCGACCGGGAAACCCGGCGATCTCACGGTGTGGACTGAGAAGTGATGTGCGCCGTGGTGCTCGACCGCTTGCCGTGCATGAGTGACAGACCCCGCGGCTAGGCTGGACGGTGAGGAAAGGAGAGCCGTGGCGGCACGCAGCACGACCGCGACGCGCGCGAAGAGCGCTGTTGCGATTCCTCAATTGCCGTGGAACTCGGCGCGCGTGGCCTCTGTCATCCTCGTTTCCGGAACCGAGACTTTCCTGGCGGATCGCGCAATCCGGTCGATTCGCGACCAGCTCAAGGCCGAGGATCCGAGCCTCGAGATCAGCGACATCTCCGCGAGCGATTACGCGCCGGGGGAACTCCTCACGCTGGCAAGCCCCTCACTGTTCGGCGAGCCGCGCCTGATCCGGGTTGGCGGGGTCGAGAAGTGCACGGATGTCTTCCTCACCGAGACCCTCGACTATCTCGCGACCCCGGCGGAGGGCACGTACCTCGTGCTACGTCACGGCGGAGGAGTGCGTGGCAAGAAGCTGCTCGACGCGATCCGCGGCGGGCTCGGCGGCGGCGTCGAGATCGTGTGCGCCGAGCTCAAGAAGGATGCGGAGAAGTACGAGTTCGCACAGGCGGAGTTCGCGCTGGCGCGCAAGCGGATCTCGACCGGCGCGTTGCGTGCGATCACCTCGGCGTTCACCGACGACGTGGCTGAACTCGCGGCTGCGTGCCAGCAGCTCATCTCGGATACGAGCGCGGAGGTCACAGAGGCGACCGTCGACCGGTACTATGGCGGTCGCGTCGAAGCGAACGCTTTCCGCGTGGCCGATGCGGCGATCGCGGGTCGCCACGGTGAGGCGCTTGTGACGTTGCGTCACGCGCTGGCTTCGGGTGCTGACCCGGTGCCTATGGTTGCTGCGTTCGCGAGCAAGGTCCGCACGATGGCCAAGATCTCCGGAGCGCGCGGCGGATCCGGCCAGCTGGCCCAGCAGTTCGGCCTCGCGCCGTGGCAGGTCGATCGTGCCCGCCGGGACCTCCAGGGCTGGACAGAGGACGGCCTGGGGCGCTGCATCGAGGTTCTCGCCGAGACGGATGCCGCGGTCAAGGGAGCCGGGCGGGACCCGGTCTACTCGCTCGAGCGCCTGGTGCGCATCGTCTCCGCCCGCGGCACGGAGTAGCTGGGCTGGCCGGTGTTAGCCCTGTGGCGCTCATAGCGTCAAAATCACGACTGGCCCGAGAGCTTCGCAACGCCCAACGCAAAAGGCCCCCGTCGATGACAGGGGCCTTTCTGCTGTGTTACTGAAGTTGGTGCAGGCTGATTGCGCACCGCGAAGCGCCACGCGGATCGAAACTGGGCCTACAGGCTCGCAACCTTCTTGGCGATAGCCGACTTGCGGTTCGCCGCCTGGTTCTTGTGCAGGACGCCCTTGCTGGCTGCCTTGTCGAGCTTCTTGGTCGCAACCTTGAGCGCTGCGACGGCCTTGTCCTTGTCGCCGGCGACAATCGCTTCACGCGTCGCGCGAACGGCGGTCTTGACCTCGCTCTTGACCGCCTTGTTGCGCTCCTGAGCCTTCTTGTTGGTGCCAATGCGCTTGATCTGCGACTTGATGTTTGCCACGAGTTGGATACGTCTTTCGTTCGATGTGAGTTTCGGATGTGCCGCTCAGCGAGAGAGGGCGCCTTGCGGCAAGATCGTGCGGACTTTATCCACACGCAAGCCAACAGGCAACATTACCAGTTCACTGAGGTCCCGGGCAATTTACGGGCGACCGCCCAGGTACGGGCAACCGTTCAGCAACGGGCAACCGCTACGGGCGACCCGCCTCGGGCGACCGTTCAGGACCGGGACGCGTACGAGCCCGTCGCGAGCTCCTCGACGAGGGATGGCCCGTTGGGCTCCCAGCCGAGGTCGATCTTTGCGCGTGATCCGGTTGTCTTCTGGCTGAGCAGCAGGGCATCCGCGAAAGCCTCACCCAGGCGTGCACGCGTGGCTGCGACCGTCTCCGGAACGACTCCGCTCGCGATGCCGGCGGCCTTCGCGGCGGCCTCACCGAGCTCGCGCACGGTCGGGTTCTGGCCGCTCGCGGCCGCGTATACGCTTCCAGCGGCCGCGTTGTCGTATGCGAGAACGTAGAGCGCCGCGAGGTCGTCGACGTGCACGGTGGTCCAGTGCTGGTCACCCGCGCCCATCAGCTGGAGTGCGCCATCGGCGGCGCGTGGTGCGTCGACGAGCAGGTTCGGCAGTCCTCGGCCGTAGCCGTACACGATCGCCGGCTGGATCAGCACGGAGCGGATGCCCGCGGCCGCACGCACGCGCTCCTCGATGGGGAGTCGCCATCCGGTCAGTCCGGCGGCAACGCCCGCGGAATCCTCCGTGATGGCGGTGTTGTCACCGTAGGTCCAGATCCCGCCGGTGTGGACGTAGGCCTTTCCGCTGTCCGCGAGCCCCTCGAAGACGGCGGTCACGAAAGCGTCGTCGGCCGGACCGAGATCGGCGGTGTGGATGACGCCCTCGCTCTCGCGAGCTGCGCGGGTCACCAGCTCGGCATCCAGCGCGTCACCGACGAGTGCCGTTGCACCGGCGGCCTCGACGATACGGGCCTTGGCCTCGTCGCGCACGAGAGCTGTGACAGAGTGGCCCTCGCTGAGAAGCTGCTTGAGAACGGATGATCCGATGAAACCGGTCGCGCCGGTGAGGAGAATGCTCATGGCTTCAGAAAACTCTGCGGGCCGCGGGCGCATTCCCTGGCGTGTGCGCCGGGCGTGTCACGACCGCCCGGTAGCGTTGGGGGATGCCTGCACTCGCCCCGCACATCGCGTCGGTTCCCGCGTCGGGAATCCGGCGAATCCATGAACTCGCGAGCGACCTGACCGGGGTCATCATGCTTGCAGTCGGGGAGCCGGATGTTGCCGTCGCACCCCATATCGCTGCGGCCGCGAAAGCCGCATGGGACGCGGATGAGACCAACTACGCGCCGAACGGCGGCATCCGCGCCCTGCGCAGCGCTCTCGTGCGTTCGCTCGCCGAGCGCAATGGGCTCAGTGTCGAGCTCGAGCAGGTCTGGGTGACGGTCGGTGCGACGCAAGCGCTGCACCAGGCGATGGGCCTGGTGCTGGATGCCGGCGACGCGGTGCTCGTGCCGGACCCCGGGTACACGACCTTCACAATGAACGCGAGGATGCTGCAAGCGGATCCCGTGGCGTACCGGCTGCGCGTCGAGAACGACTTCCTGCCTGACTTCGACGAGTTGGAGCGCCTGGTCACGCCGTCGACGCGCGCGATCATCGTGAATTCGCCCTCGAACCCGCTTGGCGTGGTCTTCCCCGAGGTCGTGCTGCGCGAACTGCTGGCCTTCGCCAAGCGACACGACCTCTGGGTGATCAGCGATGAGGTGTACGAGCGGTTCGTCTATGGGACCGAGCATGTCAGTGTCGGCAGCCTGGATGAGGACGACCGCGTGTTGAGCGTGTTCTCGCTCTCCAAGACCTATGCCATGACCGGCGTCAGGGTGGGCTACCTGGTGACCCCTCCCGGCCTGACCGATGTCATGCGACGCGTCCAGGAGGCCGCGATCAGCTGTGTCAGCACACCGGCGCAGTACGCGGCGATTGCAGCGATCGACGGACCGCAGGATGCCGTTGTGGCGGCATCCGAGCACTACCGCGGCAATGTCGAGGCGGCGACTGCGCTGCTCGACGACCGCGGCTTCCGTTACCTCGTGCCGAGCGGTGCGTTCTACCTGTGGGTGGATGTCTCCCACGCCAGCGGTGGGGACGTCGCCTCATGGGCGGAGCGGTTCCTGCTTGACCAGCGCGTCGCGGTTGCTCCCGGCAGCGCGTTCGGCCGCACGGGGGAGGGCTGGATTCGCCTGTGCGCCGCTGCGAACCGGGAGCATCTGGTCGAGGCAATCACGCGCCTGCCGGCCCCCCGGGGCTGACCCGCGACTGTGCAGCCGCGGGCGCGGATTGACCCATCACCGCACGTGCGCACGAGTGACCGCGGTTATGGAACAATTGCACAAATGTCCCCGCGCGCACTGAAGGCCCTCGAGCCGGCATCGACCGACCCAGCCTCCATCCGCAACTTCTGCATCATCGCGCACATCGATCACGGCAAGTCGACGCTGGCCGACCGCATGCTGCAGCTGACCGGCGTCGTCGATGGGCGGCAGATGCGTGCCCAATACCTGGACCGCATGGACATCGAGCGCGAGCGTGGCATCACGATCAAGGCGCAGAACGTCCGCATGCCGTGGACGGTGGGCGGCACCGACTACACGCTGCACATGATCGACACCCCGGGGCACGTCGACTTCACCTACGAGGTCAGCCGCAGCCTCGCCGCGTGCGAGGGCGCGATCCTGCTCGTCGACGCCGCGCAGGGCATCGAGGCGCAGACCCTGGCGAACCTCTACCTCGCACTCGAGAACGACCTGCACATCATCCCGGTGCTCAACAAGATCGACCTGCCGGCCGCGCAGCCGGACCTCTACGCCGCCGAGATCGCGCACATCATCGGCTGCCGGCCCGACGACGTCCTGCGCGTCAGCGCCAAGACCGGCGAGGGCGTCCGCGAGCTGCTCGACGCGGTCATCGCCCAAGTGCCTGCGCCGCAAGGGAATCCGGATGCCCCCCTGCGCGCGATGATCTTCGACTCGGTGTACGACATCTACCGCGGCGTCATCACCTACGTCCGCGTGGTCGACGGTCACCTCACCACCCGCGAACGCTGCCTGATGATGTCCACCAACGCCTCGCACGAGACGTTGGAGGTCGGCGTCATCTCACCCGAGCCGGTGCCGACCAACGAGCTCGGCGTCGGCGAGGTCGGCTACGTCATCCCGGGCGTCAAGAACGTCCGGCAGGCCCGCGTCGGCGACACCATCACCGCCGCGAGCCGGCAGGCGCACGTCCCGCTGCACGG
>JAUZGC010000191.1 GCA_030840105.1 Microbacteriaceae bacterium | reverse complement strand
GCAACGACAACTAGCATTGCATGGTGACTTCGAGCGCCCCGACACTGCCCGGCTGGACGCATATCTATTCCGGCAAGGTGCGTGATCTGTACGTTCCGGACGGCGCAATCGGGCTCGACGACACCCGAGCCGTGCTCGTGGTCGCAAGCGATCGGGTGAGTGCGTTCGATCACGTTCTCGAGCCGGGCATCCCCGGCAAGGGCGAGCTGCTCACGACGCTGAGCCTGTGGTGGTTCGACCGGCTCACCGGCGTGCCCAATCACCTGATCGCGGACCACCGCCTGGTGGGCGGCGAGGTCATCGACGAGATTCCGGATGCCGTGGCCGGCCGAGCCATGCTGGTCAAGCCTCTGGACATGTACCCGATCGAATGCGTCGTACGTGGCTATCTCACGGGAAGTGGCTGGGTCGAGTACCAGGCCTCGCAGAGCGTCTGCGGGATCGCCCTCCCCGCCGGCTTGCAGAACGGCGATCGCCTGCCAGAGCCGATCTACACTCCGGCCTGGAAGGCACCGCTCGGCCAGCACGACGAGAACATCTCCTTCGAGCGCACGGTCGAGCTCGTGGGGGCGGGCATCGCCGCCGAGCTGCGTGATCTCTCCCTCGAGATCTACGCACGGGCATCCGCGATTGCCGAGGCTCGAGGCGTCATCATCGCGGACACCAAGTTCGAGTTCGGGGCCGATCGCTCGACCGGCGTCACCACCCTCGCCGACGAGGTGCTGACAAGTGACTCAAGCCGGTACTGGGATGCCGCGGCGCACGCGAGCGGGACCACACCCGACGAGCGCATGGCCAGCTTCGACAAACAGATCGTGCGCAACTGGCTCGCGGCGAATTGGGATGCGTCCGACTCGTCGGGGCAAGCGACACCGCCGCCACCCCTGCCCGCTGACATCGTCGAGCGGACCGCGGCGCGATACCGCGAGCTCCTGGAGCGACTCAGCTCCGACTGAGACCTGAACTCCGACTGGCGTGCTCGGCGTGTGGTGCTCCGCTGGCTGAGAAATAGTCAGGTCGTCAACAGCGTTATAGCTCGCATGAACGACATCCAGTCGAACCTCAGCGCAGCGGATCGCCTCGCAGGTGATACCGCGATGGGCGCCGTCACCCTGCGTGTCGCCAACCTCGACGCCATGGTCACCTACTACAGGGACGCCGTCAGTCTCAGCTTGCTGAGCCAGGACGGGCCCGTCGCCGTGCTTGGTCGCGGCACGACACCCATCGTGATCCTGCAGTTCGCACCGGAGCTCAAGCACGCCGGGCCGCGCGAAGCCGGGCTGTTCCACACGGCCATCCTGTTCGAAACCAAGGAAGCGCTCGCCGCCGCTGTCTACTCGGTCGCGACCCATGCGCCTGGTACGTTCACGGGCAGCGCAGATCACCTCGTGAGCAACGCCTTCTACTTCACCGATCCGGAGGGGAACGGGGTCGAGCTCTACTGGGATCGCATGCGCACCGAGTGGAGCTGGACCCACGGCACGCTCGAAATGGGCACGCTCTACCTCGACCCCAACGCGTTCCTACAAGAAAACCTGACGGATGCGGCGATCGAGAACCCGATCATCGGAGGCGGCGTGGTCGGCCACGTGCATCTCTCCGTCGGCGATGTCGAGAGCGCCCGCGAGTTTTACGTCAACCGCCTGGGCTTCGAGACCACCGTCGAGATCCCAGGCTCAGCCCTCTTCGTGAGTGCGGGCGGCTACCACCACCACATGGCGATGAACACCTGGAACAGCAGGGGTGCCGGCCGCCGCCGGCTTGCACTGGGTCTCGGTCAGGTCGAGATTCTGGTGCCGACCGTCGACGACCTCGGAGCGCTTACTGAGCGGATGTCGCACTACGGCATCGAAGCACGTGACGACGGTAACGCGGTGAGCTTCGACGACCCGTGGGCTAATCTCATCCGGGCGACCGTCGCGCACCCTGGAGCACAGTCCTAGCGCTCGAGCCTGCTTCTGGAGTTGGGTCGCTACTCCGCCGCGCCAACTTTCGCGGCGGCCGCGGCTGCGGTCTGAGACTGTGTCCAGTCCGTAACGGCCGTGGGCTTCGCGAAGAACAGAACCACGACGGCGCCCACGAGTGAGATTCCGGCAGGCAGGAGCAGCGACTGCGCCATCGCCGTGGTGAATCCCGCGTGCAACGCCTGCGGGAGTGCGCCGCTCAGGGTGAAATCCGCCGTACCGCCCCCGCCTGGCCGCTGGGGAAGTTCCGCGATCAGCCGCGCCTGGATCAGAGCCGCAATGGATGCGCTGCCCAGCACCGCGCCGACCTGGCGGGTCGTGTTGTACACACCGGATCCCGCACCGGCCTGCTGTGGCGGCAGGTTGCGCGTGGCCGTTGTCGAGATCGGTGCCCAGATCGCGGCGTTCGCGATGCCGAGGACGGCGCTCGGCAGCAGCAGCATCCAAATCGCAACGTTCGGCGTGAGCAGCACCGAGTACCAGTAGAGACCGCCGGCGAGCAGGACCATGCCGACGACCGCGACATTGCGTGGGTTGACCCGGTTGATGAGCTTGCCCACCAGCGGCGCGAGACCACCGGTGAAGACCGCCATGGGCACGAGCATGAAGGCGGACTCCGTCGGGGTGAGCCCGCGGACGACCTGGAAGTAGAAGACGAGGGGAAGCGCCATGCTCGTGACTGTGAATCCCACCGCAGTGATACCGGTGTTGGCGAGCGAGAAGTTGCGGTCGCGGAAGAGCGCGAGCGGAAGCAGCGGCTCACCTGTGTTGAACGCCTGCCAGACGACGAAGCCGACGAGTACGACGATGCCCGCGATGATGAGGCCCCAGACCGAGATCGGCCCCACGATCGTGCCCCAGTTGTAGGTCTCACCCTCCTGGATGCCGAAGACGAGCAGGAACATGCCGATGGCGCTCAGCGCCACGCCCAGCACGTCGAAGCGGTGCTTGTGCGTCTGCAGTTTCGGGACGAGTCGCCAGGCCAGGACGAACCCGACGATGCCGATGGGCACGTTGATGAAGAAGATCCACTCCCAACCGAGCCCATCGACCAGTACGCCGCCCAGGATCGGGCCGACGAGCGTTGCCAGACCGGCGACCGAACCCCACAGGCCCATTGCGGCGCCACGCCGATCCGGTGGAAAGACCCGGGTGATGACCGCCATGGTCTGCGGCACCATGAGCGAGGCGCCGAGCCCCTGGAATACCCGCGCGAAGATGAGCATCGTGATGTCACCGGAGAGTCCACACCAGGCCGAGGCGGCCGTGAAGATGACGAGTCCGACCAGGTAGAGGTTTTTCGGCCCGAATCGGTCACCAAGACGGCCCGTGATGAGCAGCGGAACCGCGTAGGCGAGCAGGTACGCGCTCGTCACCCAGATCACGGCGTTGATGTCGGTGTGCAGCCCTTTCATGATCGCCGGATTCGCGACCGACACAATGGTCGTGTCAATCAGGATCATGAAGAAACCGATGATGAGCGCACCGAGCGCCGCCCAGGGTTTGATTTCATTGTCCACGTTCATCTCCGCTGTCTGCATCGGGTGTGTAGCCCCCTATGGCGAGTTGCTCCATAGGGAGGATACGACCATCCACCGTCAACGCCGCCCCCGGATACGCTGGATGCTTGCGTGACCAACTGCGGACGTGACCACTGGAGGAATGCCAGATGACCCCGACGAACGATACCGGTGGCAGGGATCCGCACCTCGCGTTCGCACGTCGCATGGATCGCAGCGACGGATTGGCCCATTTCCGGCGACGCTTCGTCGGCACGCAGCCGACGGGCGGAGAGCCGCCCATCGCTGCCTATTTCGATGGCAATTCCCTTGGTCGCCCGACCATCGCGAGTGTCGAGCGTATCCAGAACTTCTTCACTGAGGCGTGGGGCACCCGGCTCATCCGCGGGTGGGACGACGAGTGGATGCAGCTGCCGGTCACGATTGGCGATTCCCTTGCACGGGCCACCCTGGGTGCAGCAGAGGGCCAGACCTTCGTCGGCGATTCGACCACCGTCATGCTCTACAAATTCGCGCGCGCCGCGGTCGACTCTCGGCTGGATCGGTCATCCACCGAGATGTCGAGAACCGAGATCGTGCTCGACACCGACAACTTCCCGACCGACCGGTTCGTGCTCGAGGGGATCGCCGCCGAACGCGGGATGACCCTGCGCTGGATCGACTCGGACCCGACCGCGGGCGTCACGCCGCGGCAGGTTGCGGCGGCGGTCGGCCCGCAGACCGCGCTCGTGCTGCTCAGCCACGTCGCCTATCGTTCCGGCTTCCTCGCCGACGTGCCCGAGATCACGCGCATCGCACACGACGCCGGCGCGCTCGTGCTGTGGGACCTCTGCCACTCCGTCGGATCGGTGCCCATCGAGCTCGACCGCTGGGGCGTGGACCTCGCGGTCGGCTGCACGTACAAGTATTTGAATGGCGGCCCGGGCTCGCCCGCTTTCGGCTACGTGCGCGGCGACATCCAGGACCTGCTCACCCAGCCCGTGCACGGGTGGATGGGAACGACGGATGCGTTCGCGATGGATGCAGAGTATGTGCCGGCACGCGGTATCCGTCGTTTCATGAGCGGGACGCCGGCGATCGTCGGGATGCTCGCGATGCAGGACACGATCGCGATGATCGAGGACTGCGGCATCGACGCGGTGCGCGCAAAGTCCGTCGCTCTCACCGAGTTCGCGCTCGCGCTCGCCGACGAATGGCTCGTCCCGCTCGGTGCGACCATCGCAAGCCCACGCGATGCCGCGCGACGTGGCGGTCACCTGACCATCAATCACCCGGCGATGCGCGAGGTGACCACGCTGCTCTGGAAACAGGATGTGCTGCCGGATTACCGCGAGCCGAACGGCCTGCGGATCGGACTTTCGCCGCTCAGCACGAGCTTCGAGGAGGCCTACCGCGGCCTGGTCGCGGTGCGGGATACCCTGCACGAGGTGCTGCTCCGGCAGTCCGGCCTCGCGCGATAGAAGCCCGGCTGTGCACGTTAGAATCGAGGCATCCCCACCTCGACGCCCGGACGGAGAATCCCCGTGCCCACCATCGTTGTAGAAGTCATGCCGAAGGCTGAACTGCTCGATCCTCAGGGTAAGGCCGTCGCCGGCGCCCTGGCCCGCATCGGCAAGGGCCACTTCTCCAGTGTGCGCGTCGGCAAGCGGTTCGAGCTCACGGTGGACGGTCCGGTGGATGACGCCACGCGCGCCGCCGTCGAGGAGATCGCTGCGGACATCCTCTCCAACTCCGTGATCGAGGACGTCGTCGGCATTTACTACCCCGAGGCTGCAGAGGCCGTCGCGTAATGCGGATCGGCGTCGTCACCTTCCCCGGTTCGCTGGACGACCGCGATGCGCTGCGCGCGATCCGCATGGCCGGCGCAGAGCCCGTCGCCCTCTGGCACGGCGAGCACGACCTGCACGGCGTCGACGCACTCGTGCTTCCCGGCGGCTTCAGCTATGGGGACTACCTGCGCTGCGGCGCCATCGCGAGCCTCTCCCCGATCATGACCGAGGTCATCGACGCGGCGGGCAAGGGCCTGCCCGTTCTCGGCATCTGCAACGGGTTCCAGATGCTCGCCGAGGCCCACCTCCTGGCCGGCGGCCTCATCCGCAACGACCACGGCACCTTCATCCGTCGCGACCAGAAGCTGCGCGTCGAGAACACGTCCACTGCGTGGACGAGCGGCTTCGAGCAGGGCCAGGAGATCGTCATCCCGCTGAAGAACGGGGAAGGCGGGTTCATCGCATCCGCCGACGAGCTCGCCCGCCTCGAGGGAGAGGGACTCGTCGCGTTCCGCTACCTGGACGTCAACCCGAACGGATCGCTCAACGACATCGCCGGCGTGCGCAACGAGCGCGGCAACGTGGTCGGCCTGATGCCGCACCCCGAGCATGCGGTCGAGCCCGGCTTCGGACCGGACACCGCGGATGCCATGCGCTCGGGCGTCGACGGACTCACCTTCTTCACGTCGGTCATCGAGCAGGTTCTGGTCGCCGCGTAGCTCAGGGTCCCGCGCTTACGGTTTGCTTCTGTTACTGCGCAACAAACCCCCGGCGAGAACCGGGCTCGGATCTCCTTTGGTTCGGGCGGTGGTCCGTTTGTCTCGTCAAAGGGATCCCTCATGGGGCGCTTCGCCTCAGGAACCTGCCATGCAGAATGCCATGATGTCCTGCTGCACAGGGACATGATGGCCTGCTGCACTGGGAGGAGTGACGCTTTGATGCGATGGCCCACGAAGGCGCGGTGGTCGATCGCGTCGGTGCTCGCCTCCTGACCGCGCTGGAACGGCGGGCACGGGTTGAATTGGACGCCAGGAGGGGCGGTATCAAGGAGTGCCGCGGTGATCTGATACGGCGCCAGCAGATCTGCATGTGTGCCCGGTGCATCGGTCACGATCACATCCGCGGAGCGGACGGCGGTTTCGAGATCTTCCATCCAACGCGCACCTGGCGTTGCGAGTTCTGCGGGACAGCACTGCACCAGATCGAGGGCCAGCACACGGGCGGCCTCCTGCCACGCGCGAGCGATGTTGCCGCCCGCACCGACGAACACGAAGCGGAGGGTCCGTGGGTCGCGTTGCTTACGCAACGCGTACAGGTCGGACAGCACCTCACGCGGGTGGTTCACGTCGGTCATCGCGTTGATCACGGGTCCATCAGCGAAGCACCACGCTCGAATGAGACCCTGGTGCGGAGACTCGCATGCATTCACCATATTCGGCTACTGGCCAGTCCCGATGACCGGTCCGCAACGGGCAGGGCTACGCACCTTTTAGTCCAAAGCGAAAGGTGTTGAGTTCAACCTTCCGAGACAAGAAGCGAGCGCAGGACCCGGCGGGAATTGATACCCACTTCGAGTTCGTCGAGCACCGCACCCGTATCGGCAGCGAAGGCGCGTACGTGGGGCTCGACGTCGGCGAGCCAAGCTCGTACCTGTTCCTGCGACCACGCTGCTTGTCTGTCATGGCTCGGGCCGCCCTGTGGTGCTGCACCGGCCATAGCGCGGACGGATTCCGCGTAGTCGGCCACGATGTGATCGGTCGGCACTCCCGCGTGTGCGAGCAGAAGGGCACTGATCATTCCTGTGCGATCACGGCCGGCTGCGCAGTGGATGAGTACGCCCGGCTCGGATGCGGCGATTGCCTCGAGCGCAGCGAGCACCAACTCGGGCAGGATTCGCACATTGTGTTGCCAGTATTCGGGCGAATCGAGGATGGGAAGGCAGACGGCGCGGAATTCCGGATGCGTCTGGTCTTCGGTTGGTGCGAGCTTGATTGTCAAGCCGTCGGGAGGCGAGACGTCGGGATCGGCGCCTCGCGGCCCGACCTCATCGGCTGCGCGCAGATCGACGATCGAGCGCAGCCCCCAATCTGTGGCAGCGACCCACCCTGCGGCCGTGAGCAGTTCGCGACGCGGCCCGCGTGCAACGCGACCCATCATCGTTGTGCCCGTCGGGGACAATGGAGTCGGTAGACCACCGAGATCGCGAACGTTGCGGCTGCCATCCCAATTCAGATTTCGCATCTGGCGAGGCTACCAATGATGCGGTTCGACTCCGCTCCTGCGCTGCCCTGCGAGTTTCCGACTGCCGCACGATGGGGGTTCGGAGCGGCCGGCATGGTCAACGCAGCTGCAGGCCGCGCAGCCCCGCACGACTACCGGCCGCCGAGGCGCGTCAACGCAGAACGGCGGCGACCTCCAGGAGGTCGCCGCCATTTCTACGAGAGGTGTTTAGGCGATCGAGCTCTGGTCTCTCCACAGGTCGATGCCCTGCTCGACCGCGTGCTCGTCGATCGCGGCCAGTTCATCCGCCGTGAAGGTGAGGTTGTTCAGCGCCGCGAGGTTGGTCTCCAGCTGCTTCACGGACGAGGCGCCGACCAGCGCGCTCGTGACCTCGCTCCGGCGCAGTGCCCAGGCCAGTGCAAGCTGGGCAAGCGACTGCCCGCGGCCCGCGGCGATGTCGGTCAGTGCGCGGATGTGTCCGAGCATCTCGTCGTTGATCATGTTCTGGCTCATCGAGCCGGCTTTGGCCGCACGCGAGCCCTGCGGGACGCCACCGAGGTAACGGTCGGTGAGCAGTCCCTGGGCGAGCGGCGAGAACGGGATGCAGCCGACGCCGAGGTCGGCGAGGGTGTCGAGTAGGCCATCCTCGATCCAGCGGTTGAACATCGAGTACGACGGCTGGTGGATCAGTAGGGGAGTACCGAGGTCGGCCAGGATCTCGGCTGCACGGCGTGTGCGCTCCGGCGAGTACGAGGAGATGCCGGCGTAGAGAGCCCGGCCGCTCTGGACGGCGGTGTGCAGCGCGCCCATCGTCTCCTCGAGCGGGGTCTCCGGGTCCGGGCGGTGGTGGTAGAAGATGTCGACGTAGTCGAGGCCCATCCGGTCGAGTGACTGGTCGAGGCTGGCCAGCAGGTACTTGCGCGAGCCGAGGTCACCATATGGGCCAGGCCACATGTCCCAGCCGGCCTTGGAGGAGATCACGAGCTCGTCGCGGTGGGCGGCGAAGTCCTGGCGCATGTGCTCGCCGAAGTTGGTTTCGGCGCTGCCGTACGGCGGTCCGTAGTTGTTGGCGAGGTCGAAGTGGGTGACACCGAGGTCGAACGCACGGCGCAGGATGGCCCGCTGGGTCTCGAACGGAACGTCGTCACCGAAGTTCTGCCAGAGGCCGAGTGAGATGGCGGGAAGCTTGAGCCCGCTGCGCCCGGTCCGGCGGTACGGCATCGAATCGTATTGCGTTTGGGCTGGTACATAGTTCATGCCTGAAATAGTCGCAGATCGACGCGGATGCCGCCAACCGGCGCAGCACCCGCGACGGGTAGACTCGTAGCGTCCGGATCCCGTCATTCCGGCATCTGAAATCCCGCCATTTCTGGCCTTTGAAACCACTTGGGAGATAGTCACTCGTGACCGCTGTTTCCACGCCCCCCAGCCGCGGAGTCGCCGACACCGTTTCGAACGCCAGCGCGACACCGGAGAGGGAGCAGCCATACGCGGCGCTCGGCCTCAAGGAGGACGAGTACCTGCGTATTCGCGAGATCCTCGGTCGCCGCCCGACGAGCGGCGAACTCGCCATGTACTCGGTGATGTGGAGCGAGCACTGCTCGTACAAGTCGTCCAAGATCTACCTGCGCCAGTTCGGCCAGAAGGTCACCCCCGCAATGAAGAAGAACCTCATGGTCGGCATGGGGGAGAACGCCGGGGTCGTGGATGTCGGCGAAGGCTGGGCGGTCACGTTCAAGGTCGAATCGCACAACCACCCCAGCTACATCGAACCGTTCCAGGGCGCGGCGACGGGCGTCGGCGGAATCGTGCGGGATATCATCTCGATGGGCGCCCGCCCGGTCGCGGTCATGGACCAGCTGCGCTTCGGCGCCATCGACAGCGCCGACACGGCGCGCGTTGTGCACGGCGTCGTGGGTGGCATCAGTTTCTACGGCAACTGCCTCGGCCTGCCCAACATCGGTGGCGAGACCTACTTTGACCCGATCTACCAGGGCAACCCCCTCGTCAACGCGCTCTCGGTCGGCGTGCTCCGCCACGAAGACCTGCACCTGGCCAACGCGTCCGGACTCGGCAACAAGGTCGTGCTGTTCGGTGCGCGCACGGGTGGTGACGGCATCGGCGGTGCATCCATCCTCGCGTCGGACACGTTCTCGGCCGGTGGTCCCACCAAGCGCCCCGCGGTACAGGTCGGCGACCCCTTCGCAGAGAAGGTGCTCATCGAGTGCTGTCTCGAACTGTTCCGCGACAAGCTGGTTGAAGGCATCCAGGATCTCGGTGCGGCCGGAATCTCGTGCGCGACGTCCGAGCTTGCCTCGAACGGTGACGGTGGCATGTTCATCGAGCTCGAGAAGGTGTTGCTGCGCGACCCGACCCTCACGGCCGAGGAGATCCTCATGTCGGAGAGCCAGGAACGGATGATGGCCGTCGTCAAGCCCGAGTTGCTTGACGCCTTCCTGGCGGTCACGGCCAAGTGGGATGTCGAGACCAGCGTGCTCGGCGAGGTGACCGACACCGGCCGCCTGATCATCAACTGGCACGGCGAGGAGATCGTCAACGTCGAGCCGCGCACCGTCGCAGTCGACGGGCCCGTCTACGAGCGACCCGTGGCGTACCCGACCTGGATCGACGCGCTGCAGGAGGACTCGGCATCCACTCTCGCCCGCCCGACGACGGGCGACGAACTGCGCGAACAGTTCCTCGCCCTGCTCGGCAGCGCCAACCTGGCCGACAAGAGCTGGATCACCAACCAGTACGACTACTTCGTCGGCGGCAACACCGCGCTCGCCTTCCCCGACGACAGCGGCATGATCCGCGTCGACGAGGAGTCAGGGCTCGGCTTCGCGATCGCGACGGATGCGAACGGCCGGTACTGCCAGCTCGATCCCAAGCAGGGCGCGCGGCTCGCGCTCGCCGAGGCATACCGCAACGTCGCCGTCACGGGCGCCGTGCCCATGGCCGTCACGGACTGCCTGAACTTCGGCAGCCCGGAGAACCCCGAGGTCATGTGGCAGTTCTCGCAGGCCGTCGAAGGCCTCTCGGACGGCTGCCTCGAGCTCGAGATCCCGGTCACCGGCGGCAACGTGTCCTTCTACAACCAGACCGGCGCGACCCCGATCTTCCCGACGCCGGTCGTCGGCGTACTCGGGGTGATCGACGATGTTGCCAGGCGCATCCCGAGCGGCTGGCAGGACGAGGGCAACAACATCTACCTGCTCGGCGTCACGCGCGAGGAGCTCGACGGATCTGCGTGGGCAGGCACCGTGCACGGCCACCTCGGTGGCCGTCCGCCCGCGGTGGATCTGGAGCGCGAGAAGCAGCTTGCCGCTTTGCTGCGCGCGGGTTCGCTCGAAGGCCTCATCGCCTCGGCACACGACCTGGCGGACGGCGGGCTTGCCCAGGCACTCGCCGAGTCCGTGATGCGGTTCGGCGTCGGAGCCCGGGTGTGGATCACCGAGATCATGGAGCGCGACGGCGTGGATGCCGCGACCGCCCTGTTCAGCGAGTCGACCGGGCGCGTGATCGTCTCTGTGCCGCGTGAGGATGACGTGAAGTTTCGTGGGCTGTGCGAGGGCCGCGGCTACCCCGTGCTTCGGATCGGTGTGACGGATGCGAGCGGCGTCGGCGGCGAGTCAGGCACAGGCGCGGCGAACCGCTCGGTGCTCGAGGTGCAGGACGAGTTCACGGTTGGACTCGAGGAGCTGCGGGCAACGCACCGGTCGACTCTGCCGGAGCACTTCGGACACGTCGTCGGATAGTTTCCAACCGGATTCGCTGCTGCGTGAGCAGGATGCCGAGGATCACGATCGCGGCGCCAACGGGCTCGTTCCATGACAGCGATTCGTGCAACAGGATGATCCCGAGCGCTACCCCGACGACGGGCGTCACGTAGGTCACGCCCGAGGCCGCGGTTGGTCCCCAGGCGCGCAGGACGTTCATGTTCCAGATGTACGCGAGCCCTGTGCCGAGCGCGCCCAGTGCGAGCAGGCTCAGTAGCACCGGCCAGCTGAATCTAATCGGCCCCGAGGCGACAACGGGGGTCAGGATGACCATGATCACGGCCGCGATCGCGATATTCATGAAGGCGAGCGTGGTGGCCGGGATGGCGCGGTGGCTGAGGAACTTGCGGATGTAGCCGAAGCTGAATCCATAGCAGGTCACGGCGCCGAGGCAGGCCAGCTGGCCCCACAGGTTGCCGTTGAGCGCGCCGGCGTTCCACGGCGCGACAACGATGACAACGCCGATGACGCCGACCAGGACGCCGAGGACCTGCCCGCGTGCCAGCCGCTCGACGCGAAACGCGAGCGTCGCCAGGATCGCGGTTGTGATGGGCGTGACCGCGTTGTAGATGCTTGCGAGGCTCGATGCGACGTACTGCTCGGCCCACGCGAACAGCAGGAAGGGGACGACGCAATACGTGGTGGCGACGACGGCGAAGTGCACCCAGACGATGGGCTCACGCGGCAGCCGGGTGCGCATGGCGATCATGATGATGCCGAGCGTGATCGCTCCGAACACCAGGCGCGCCAAGGCGACCTGCCCGAAGCTCACGCCCTCAAGGCCGACCTTCATGAACAGGAAGCTCGCGCCCCAGACGAGCCCCAGCGCCAGGAACTGCGCGACGATCGAGATCTGACCAGACCGGGTGCTCTTTTCGTTCACCCTGAGACGTTACCGCTCGGCACCGACACTGCGGCACCCCGATTACCGATGGGTGAGGAGTTCCTTCGCGAAGCAGACGCTGAACTCGTCACCGACGTACGGCCCGAAGTTCGGGATGCGCGTGTAGCCGCGCCGTTCATAGAGCGCGAGCGCGGCGTACTGCAGCGGTCCGGTCTCGAGTTCGATGTGGTTGATACCGTCCACCGCAGCATCCATCTCGATGCGGTCGAGCAGGCGACCTGCAAGTCCCTGTCCGCGCGCATCGTCACGCACGAACATCCGCTTGAGTTCGGCGGAGCCGTCACCGCGGGTGACAAGCGCGGCCATCCCGAGAGCGCGATCGGCGGCATCCCGCGCAACATACACTGCGATCTCGGGCCGCTCGAGCTCACTGACATCGAGCAGATAGCAGCTTTCCGGCGGGTACAGCGCCAGGTGGAACTCGTTGCCGAGTCGCAGGAGCTCCTCGACCTCATGAGATCGGGGTGGTTCGACGGCGATCGAAAGGCTCATGACGTCAACGCTACGGCAGGAAACGGCGTGACTTCTCAGACGTGATCCGGTAACGTGTACAAGTCGGCTCTTGACACCGCGGTTTGCGCGGATGGGTTTGTAAGTCAGGTGGGCCGGTTTCCCCGTTATTCAGCGGGCGAATAATCACTGTATGTGAACGGTCCCCGGTCAACGAACTGCTCGGGTTCTCCATGGAACATGACTCATTTGTCATGCGTTCTGCCATGCACTCGAGAAATAACCCAGGAATACGACTATGCCTTTCAACAAGAAGCCGCAAGGCAAAAACTTTGTGCCCCGCGATGGAGGTGCCCGCAAGGGCGCTCCCAAGGCCGGCAGCCGCAGCCCGGGACACCGCGGGTTCCGCCCGGAAGAGGACGCCCCGAAGAAGGCGCGCTGGAACGCGGATGACCGCGCTGCCAGGACGACCGGTTCGGATGCTCCCCGCGGCCAACGCGACGCCGGTCGTGGCTACGAGGGCCGTTCGGCGCGTCCCGCCTACGGTGACCGTCCGCAGCGTGGTGAGCGCCCCTCGTACGGTGACCGCCCGCAGCGCTCGGACCGCCCGGCCCACGGTGATCGTGCCGCGCGCAGCGACCGTCCCGCCTACGGTGACCGCCCGCAGCGAGGCGAGCGCCCGAACTGGGAGCCGCGGGAGAACCGCGCCGCCGGTCGCGGTGGCGACCGTCCCCCGTACGGTGACCGTCCCCAGCGCGGTGACCGTCCTGCATCCGGCGACCGCCCTCAGCGCGGCGAGCGTCCCTCGTACGGTGACCGTCCCCAGCGCAGTGAGCGTCCCGCATACGGCGACCGCCCGGAGCGGAGCGACCGCGCCCCGCGTTCATTCGGCCGTGACTCCCGTCCTGCATACGGCGATCGCCCGCCGCGCACTGAGCGTCCCGCCTACGGCGACCGCCCCGCTTCCGGCGACCGCCCGCACCGCAGCGACCGCCCTGCATACGGCGACCGCGCTCCCCGCACCGACCGTCCACAGCGCAGCTTCGACCGCGACGAGCGTCCCTCGAGGTCTCGTTTTGACTCCGAGAACCGGTCGAGCGAGTCGCGTCCCCCGCGCCGTGAGGGCAGCGACTTCTACCCGTCCCGTGATGACAAGGCCCGCTTCACCCCGCAGGACGACGTCGTGCTCGAACGACTCGAGGCCGACGCCATCCAGGCCGCAGATGTCGTCGGCGTGAGCTTCGCCGACCTCGGACTCGGCGGCAACATCGTGCGTGAGCTCGCCGAGCTCGGCGCTGCATCGCCGTTCCCGATCCAGGCCGCGACCATCCCGGATGTCCTCGCGGGTAAGGATGTGCTCGGCCGCGGCAAGACCGGCTCCGGCAAGACGATCGCCTTCGGCGCACCACTTGTCGAGAAGC
>JAUZGC010000075.1 GCA_030840105.1 Microbacteriaceae bacterium | reverse complement strand
TACGCCTCGCGAAGCTCGTCATCCGTAACGTAGCCGGAGAAGGTGACCCGATCGCCGAGGCCGAGCGCCTGGGCCAGGTGTTCAAGGTTTCGCTTCTGGTCGCCCCCACCGACGATCTCGAGCGTGGCGTGCAGTTTGGCGGGAAGCAGAGCGACGGCCTTGAGGAGCACATCGATGTGCTTCTCCCCTGTCACACGACCGACGAAGAGGATGCGGTTCTCGGCATGCGCCTCGAAATTCGGGGTGTAGTTCTGGGCGTCGATGCCGCAGGAGATGGCGTGCACATTGTGAAGTCCCGTGTACTTCTCGAGGAACTGGGACGCCTTCACCGTCGGCGTCGTGACCGACTCCGCGCGGCCGAACGTGCGGCGCGCGGCCCGCCATGCCATCCCGACGGCGCGCTGCTGCACGCTCTTCGGCAGGAGCGTGAACTCGAGCATGTTCTCTGGCATGAAGTGATTGGTGCCGATGATCCGGATTCCACGCTTCGCTGCCTCGATGGAAAGCCCGCGGCCAACGATGATGTGTGACTGGAAGTGCACGACGTCCGGCTTGACCTCGTCGAGGATGCGCGCGCTGTTCTGCCTGATCCGCCATGGCATCGCAAATCTCAGCCAGTCATGCGGATACCACCGCAAACTGAACAGCCGGTGGGCGATGATCTTCTGACCGTCGTACTCCTCGGTCCACGTACCGTACTTGCGCGAGGCTGCGGGCGCGACGACGTGCACCTCGTGGCCGCGGGCGACGAGACCGCTCGCGAGACGCTCGGCGAACCGGGCGGCACCGTTGACGTCCGGTGAGAACGTGTCGGCACCGATCAGGACTTTCATGGGCTTGTGAGCAGGCGATGAGGCGTCGCTGGCCACGAGCGGATGTGAACCGCGCGGATCGGTCAAGTGGCGTTTCCCTACATGTCTGAGCCGGTTAGGGGCTGATTCAATGGCTTAGTCTAGGCCGCTTGCGACCTAACTGTCAGGCTTGACCAGTGCGCGTGCCGCATTCGCCAGCGCGTCGCTCTTCGTCTGCGGATGATATTTTGCGAGCAGGAAAACGCCCCAGGTTGCCACGCCGCCGAAGAGCACGAATGCGATCGCCGCCCACAGGGGCGCCTGCGACGCCTCACTGAGGATGACAATTCCGATGGTCACTGCGACTAGCGGGTCGACCACGGTGAGGCCTGCGATAACAAGGTCGGGCGGTCCAGAAGAGTAAGCGTTTTGCACGAAATACGCGCCGAAGCCGGCCGCGGCGAAGATCCCGATGATGCACAGGATGAGCCGCCAGTCGGCGTCGCCCTGCGACACGCGCGCGATTACGACCTTGGCGAGAGTCGCGACGAAACCGTAGAGGATGCCGGCGGCGATGATGTACATGATGGCCTTGAAGCGGTGGCGCAGAAGCACGAAAAGCACTCCGAAGGTCGCGAGGACCACCGCGAGAATGACCAGGATCAGAACCAGCGCATTGTCCGAAACGGTCACCTCGCGGGCAAAAACCGCGGCGACAATGACGAACCCGCCAACGCCGCCGACGCACAGGCTGATCGCGATGATGGAGCTACGGTTGAGCTTCACCTTGCTCACGCGAGCGTTGACAATGGCCGTCATCACGAGAGCGACCGCCCCAAGCGGCTGTACGACCATGAGCGTCGACACGACCAGGCTCGCCAGCTGGAAAGCGATCGCAAGCCCGATCATGAGCGTGCCGACGACCCAGGACGGGCGCGCGAGTAACAGCCCAAGCTGTTTCAGGTTGAGGCCGCCACCGGCATCCTGCGTGTTCGCCTCCACTTTGGCGACCCCATGGTGCTGCAGTTGCGCCCCGAGGGAGAGGAACACTGCGCCGACGAGCGCGATCGGGATCCCGAGGAACTGACTCGGGTTCGCCGAAAGCCCTCCGGCCGCATCCATCAGGTCCGCAGTCACGTCACGACGATACCCACAATCCGGCCGATATTCTTGGAGAATGGCCGTCCTCCCGATCCGGATTTCCGGAGACCCCGTCCTGCATGCCCCCGCCCTCGCCGTGGCCTCGTTCGACGATGACCTCCGCACGCTCGTCGCCGACATGTTCGAGACGATGCAGGCCGCGCCAGGCGTCGGCCTTGCCGCGCCCCAGATCGGCGTCCCGCTCCGGCTGTTCGTCTATGGCTGGACCGACGAAGAAGGTCTCGAGCACAGCGGCACCGCGATCAATCCCGTGCTCTGGCTCAGCCCGATGGCCGTGGGAGAAGCGGATGAAGACGAAGAGTCGGAAGGATGCCTCTCGTTCCCCGGCGAGCGCTTCCCGCTCCGCCGCGCCGAGCACGCCATCCTGCGGGCCGTCGACCTCGAGGGAACGCCATTCGAGGTGCACGCTTCCGGCTGGCTCTCGCGGATCTTCCAGCACGAATTCGACCACCTGGACGGCGTGCTCTACGTCGACCGCCTGGACCACCCGCACGACAAGGCCGCTGCCAAGATCCTGCGCAAGAGTGGCTGGGGCGTTCCCGGCCAGAGCTGGCTTCCCGGCATAGACCACCTCGAGGATTAGGCGCCTGAGCTAGGCGCCCGGGTTAGGCCTCCGGGTTAGTGGGGCGGTTGGCGCGGAGCACCTCGAGGCGGGCCCGGTACTCGGTCTCGTCGATGTCACCCTGGGCGAAACGCTCGGCCAGGGTCTTTTCTGCGGACTGAGTGCTGCCCTCGTGTCCCCAACCGTGGCCATATCCGGGGCCGTGGCCGTATGGGCCGTACCCACCGCGGCGCCAGCGGCGACCCACCAGCGCGAAGATGAGAACGAAGACACCGATCCAGAACAGCGGGATCAGGAGGAAGAGCCAACCAAAGCCCGCCCCTACCCAGTGAGCGCCGACGCCGGCGGCTCCGGCTGCTACGGCTGCTACGGCTGCTACGGCAAGTGAAGTCAACATGGTCAGTTTCCAATCATCGAAAGTGCGATTCACCGGCGGCGAATCATTACGTCCAGCATCGACGTCACCTGGCCCCGGCGAATCCGCCACCCGGAGTGATTTCGCGTACTCCCCCGGGAGCAGACGATCGCCTACCAGCCGGGCTGGACCAGGCCGGTCTCGTACGCGACGACGACCAGGTGCACGCGATCGCGGGCGCCCAACTTCGTCATGATCCGGGAGACGTGGGTCTTCGCGGTGAGCGGGCTCAGGAACAGCTGCGCCCCGATCTCGGCATTCGTCAGGCCCTGCCCGACGAGCGTGAGCACCTCGCGTTCGCGCTCGGTCAGGGCATCAAGCTCTGCGGTCTCCGGTGGAACCCGCAATCCGCCGGCGAGACGCTCCAGCAGCCGCCTCGTGACACCGGGCGAGAGCAACG
>JAUZGC010000059.1 GCA_030840105.1 Microbacteriaceae bacterium | reverse complement strand
GCAGATCGTCGAGCTGAGCCAGGGACTCGACAGTCGCGAGACTCGCGCGCAGGTCGCCGCCAACGGGATACCCCTTGAAGTACCAGGCGACGTGCTTGCGGATGTCGCGGCAGCCGCGATCCTCGCTCTCGAAGAATTCGGCGAGCAGTTCGGCGTGGCGGCGGAAGGCCGCGGCGACTTCGCCAAGGGTCGGGCGGGCCTGGGCGGACAGGGCGACCTCTGGATCCAGTTCACCGGAGCGCGCACGGAAGGCCGCGGCCAGGTCACCGAACAGCCACGGCCGGCCGAGGCAGCCGCGGCCGACCACGACACCGTCGCAACCGGTCTCTTCGACCATGCGGATGGCATCCGCTGACGACCAGATGTCGCCGTTGCCCAGCACGGGCGTGCCCGTGATCGTCTCCTTGAGCTTCGTGATGGCCGACCAGTCGGCCTGGCCGGAGTAGAACTCGGCGGCCGTGCGCGCGTGCAGGGCGATCGCTGCGACGCCTGCGCCCTCCGCTGCCCTGGCTGCTTCGAGGTAGGTGAGGTGATCGCTGTCGATGCCCTTGCGCATCTTGATCGTGAGTGGAATGTCGCCCGCCGCCTCGACCGCGCCCTCGACGATGTCGCGGAACAGCCCGAGCTTCCAGGGCAGGGCGGCGCCGCCGCCCTTGCGGGTGACCTTCGGCACGGGACATCCGAAGTTCAGGTCGATGTGGTCGGCGCGGTCTTCGGCCACGAGCATCGTCACGGCCTCCCTGACGGTCTTCGGATCGACGCCGTACAGCTGGATCGACCGTGGCGTCTCCGACTCGTGATGCGTGATGAGGCGCATCGACTCCGGCGTGCGCTCGACGAGGGCGCGTGAGGTGATCATCTCGCTCACATAGAGACCGGCGCCGTACTCGCGACACAGCCTGCGGAATGCCGTATTCGTGATCCCGGCCATCGGCGCGAGCACGACGGGCACGTCGAGAACCAGCGGACCAATGGCCAGCTGGGACGCAGGGCTTATCGTTGCTACGGATGACATTTGTACCAATTCTCCCAGAAAGCCGGGGTCGGTCATGAATCAGGGCACAGAACTGGTCGGCCGGGCCCGTGTCGAAGCGGATGCCGCGGCGCGCGATCTCGCCATTCGCATCGTCTCACGGCCCAATGCCGACAGCCTGAACGAGGCCGCCGAGCTGCTCGGCATCACACCGGGCGACATCGTCAAGACCCTCGTCGTCAAGCGCGCCGACGGAACCTTCCTCTTCGCGCTGGTACCCGGTGGGCGCAAGATCTCCTGGCCCAAGTTGCGGGCGCTCGTCGGGGTGAACAAGCTCTCCATGCCGGATCCGGCGATCGCGTTCCAGGCGACCGGTTACGAGCGCGGCACGATCACACCGCTCGGCAGCACGAACGCGTGGCCCGTCTACGCCGACGAACTGATCGTCGACCCGGCACGCCGGGAAGGCGCGGAGATCGCGATGGGCTCTGGCGAAACGGGCTACAGCCTCTTCGTCGACCCCGATGCGCTGGTGGCGGCGCTCGACGCGACGGTCGCCGACATCACCGATCCGGAGTAGCCGCGACCGGCGCCGCGACATCCGCAGCGTCCAGCCCCGGGATGAGGCACGCGTCACCCTCGCAGGCGATCGCGTTCAGATCGCCGAGCGGCTGCAGGCGCAGAATGCTCCCGGCCGTCATGCGGATGCCTCTTCCAACTCGGCGTTCGTGTCGCGTTCGCTCCAGACCTGCTCGAGGACCTGGGCGAAGGCGGCGGATTCCTGCGCGCCAGACACGCCGTACCGTCCGTCGATCACGAAGAACGGGACACCCTGGATGCCGTACTCCATCGCGAGCGACTGGTCGGCGCGCACCTCGCTGAGGAACTCGTCGGCCTCGAGCACCCGCACGACCTCTGCACGGTTAAGGCCGACCTCCGCAGCCAGGTCGGCGAGGTCTGGGACGCGACCGACATGGCGGCCCTCCGTGAAGAGCGCCTTGAACAGGCGCTCCTTCATTTCCAGCTGCTTGCCCTGTGTCTTCGCGTAGTGCAGGAGCTGGTGTCCCTTGACAGTGTTGGTGTGCTGCAGTGAGTCGTAGTCGTACTCCAGCCCTACGGATGCCGCAATGCCTGTCACCCGCTCGAGCATCTCCCCGGCCTGGGCCGCCTCTACCCCCTTGCGCTCGACGAGGTACTCGATCGCGCTGCCCTCGAAGTCAACGGGAGTATCGGGTGAAAGCTCGTAGCTGTGGTACTCGACCACGACGCCGCGGTCCTCACCGGCGGCAGCGAATGCAGCGGATCCCGCCTCGAACTTGCGCTTTCCGATGTAGCACCACGGGCACACGATGTCGGACCAGATGTCGACCTTGATGGGTTCAGTCATATTGACGCCAACTTCGACGGCTTCCGATTTATGCCCGCCTGCAGCCGTCGTCTACGCGGACGGCGTATCGACCGCGCCGCCAAAACGACGGTTGCGCGTCGCGTAGCGGCCGACGGCCTCCCAGAGCTGCTCGCGCGTGAAATCGGGCCACAGCGTGTCAAGGAACACCATCTCCGCGTACGCGCTCTGCCAGAGCATGAAGTTGCTCGTGCGCTGCTCTCCCGAGCTCCGCACGAAGAGGTCGACATCGGGCAGCTCCGGCGCATACAGCTGCTTCTGGATGGCCCGTTCGGTGATCGCGGACGGCTTGAGGCGGCCGGCCGCCACCTCCTCGGCGAGCGCGCGCACGGCATCCGCGATTTCGGTGCGTCCGCCATAGTTGACGCACATCGTCAACGTCAGGACGTCGTTGCCCGCCGTGAGCTTCTCGGCGAACTGCAACTCCTTGATGACGGATGACCACAACCGAGGCTTTCGCCCAGCCCACCGCACGCGCACCCCCCACTCGTTGAGCTGGTCCCTGCGTCGGTGCAGTACATCGCGGTTGAAGCCCATCAGGAAGCGCACCTCTTCGGGCGAGCGCTTCCAGTTCTCGGTCGAGAAGGCGTAGACACTCAGGTGCTTGACGCCGATCTGGATCGCGCCTGCCACGACGTCGAGCAGCGCGGCCTCCCCCGCGCGGTGCCCCTCGATCCTCGTCAGCCCCCGACGATTGGCCCATCTGCCGTTACCGTCCATGACGATCGCGACATGTTCGGGCACAGCGGCGCGATCGATGGCGGGCGGATAGAGACCGGTCCAGTCGAGCGGGCGGAACTCGACCGCATCCTTGTGCGTGTATGGCTTGGGCGTCACTCATGCTCCCTGGAGACGTGCTGTAGCGAGCGCAGCCCGCGCTCGAGGTGCCATTGCGTGTACGCGGCGACGACGCCGCTCGCCTTCGATCTGGTCGTCTCGCTCGCCTCCTCGGCGTGAACCCAGTCGCCGGAGAGCAGCGCCCCAAGCAGGTCGACCGTCTTCTTATCGAGTCGCGGAGCGCCTTGCGGAGCACAGTCGTCGCACACCACTCCACCGAGCTGGACCACGATCGCCAGATGCGGGCCGGGGGCACCGCAGCGCGCACAATCCAGGAAGCTGGGCGCCCATCCCGCCATCGAGAGAGCGCGCAGAAGGTATGAGTCGAGAGTCAGGCTCGCGCCGTGCTCTCGGCGCGACAGCGAGCGCAGCGCGCCGACGAGCAGCAAGTACTGCTGCAGCGAGCCCTCGGCTTCCGTCAGCTTGTCAGCGGTCTCGACCATGGCGTTGGCGGCCGTGTAGCTCGCATAGTCATCCGCGATGGATGCCCCGTATGCGCCGATCGACTCTGCCTGCGTGATGATGTCGAGGCTGCGTCCTTCGTAGAGCTGCACATCGGCGACCATGAACGGTTCGAGTCGTGAGCCGAACTTGGACGCCGTCCGCCGGACGCCTTTGGCGACCGCACGGACTTTGCCATGCTGCCGGGTCAGCATCGTCACGATGCGGTCGGCTTCACCCAGTTTGTGGGTGCGCAGCACGACGGCTTCATCACGATAGACAGGCACCCCTCCAGTATCCCGCGCCTCCGGCCGGAACCCCGCGCGGCTCGTCGGGAGGAGAGGGACGTCTGCGCGGATGCGGAGATGGATGGCGACACGCCGTCTAACGGACGCGACACTCCGCACGCACCACACCATCTCCGTATCGCGGCGACGGCCAGGCGAGGTCGGGGTTTCGACCCCGCTCGACGCCGACCGACTCCCCGACGACGACCGACTCCCCGACGACGACCGCGGACGCTACCTCGGTGCGAACGGCCCCGTTCGTCGGCATTCAGCGAACGGCAGCCGCATCGACCCCAGCAGGCCCGATGACTACCTGCAGATCACAATCAAGGGCGGGGTCGCCCACAACGAGTCGGCCGTGAAGTCGGAGCGCGTCAAGGCCTCCGTCGTCCGCCGTCGACTGGCTGGCACAGACATCGGCGGACCACGCCCGTTCGGATTCTCGGCCGACCGGAAGACCCTGGTCGAGCCCGAAATTCCAAGGAAATGAGGTGTGACCAGCAAAATACCCCACATGCCCCCATGCCCCGCTTGCTGCCCCTATAGTGCGGACATGAGCAAAGGTGCGCCGACACTGACAAAAGACGAGTTCATCGCGCAGGTTAGGAATGTCGGCTTAAGGCTCACTTCCCACCTAGATCATTTGGACAGCGGCGATCTCGCCTTGGCCGACGACGTCGCCACCGTCACGCGAATTCTGCTCGGTCCCGGCGCGGGGAACAATGCGATTATTCGACTTTGCAGGCAGAACCATCTTGAAGAGCCAACGCTACTCGTTGGCCCGTCAGTCGAAATCGAAAAAGGCACAGTCTTCGCCGTTGGTAGCATCCCGACCCCAGACGAAGGTGCCACCAACCCCGAAGAGCGATCGCTGAGTCTTAACGCCTGGTTATCGAGCATGGCTGTCATCTCAGCGTCTGCGGCTCGCTGGGCGACCACGTGGTCCCAACTTGTCGCGGACTTTGGAAACACTTGGGGCGCGCATCTGAGCCCCACGGTGCCGGATGTGCTTGTCCAGGCCAAGCTCTTTGGGGCGGTTGGAGGTGACCTTCGCACGTATCTACTGCGGGCGGCCGCCATTGTGGCCGAGCGTAGCTTGCAAGAACTGCTGCCGCAGGTAGGGGCGGCATTGCCGGACACAGCACCGCGAAAGATCTCGAACGACGGGATGCTTGAGGGCCTGTGGGTCAAGCTGGTTGACCATGCCCCCGCATTGAGTTTCGGATTCATGCTTTTTGAGCCGAAGGTCGTTGAAGTGTTCCGGTCTCCTCTGCCGGTACTAAAAAAGGTCATGGTCGTTCGGTCCCGCGACACGGACGCTGTCGATAAGGTCGACCTCGAAATGTTCCTTGAGGACCCGACTTAGTGGCATTAGCAAGAGAATCGCTGCCCGCGCGGCTGATGTTGTAGAGACGGCGGAGGGCTACCGATAGTCGTCCAGGTCAGGCACGTCGGCATACTGCACAGCCTGCCAGAGGGCCATGCCCTCGGCGACTCGCTCGTGCTCTTCCGGCGTAGGCCGGTCTCGTCGTCACGGCGCCGTCGAACTCCGGCTGGTCGCGCATGCCCGTGGTCAGCCCTGATGGTTGTAGATCAGCTGCGTTCCCTGATTGACCAAGACTGTTGTAACAGATCCATCGACGAGCTTGATGTCGAGAAGGCCCGTGCCGCCGTTGGCCAAGATTCGCTTGAGGTTGGATGTGGCGGTCTCCCACTGACTCCCATCTATCTGGTAG
>JAUZGC010000036.1 GCA_030840105.1 Microbacteriaceae bacterium | reverse complement strand
CCGCGTGGTCGTGGAGCTGTCGCCCTACGACCTCACGCGCGGACGCATCGTCTACCGCTACAAGTAGCCCGCCCGGTCGGACCGCGAGGTCCGGCCCCGAAGGATCGAGAACCGTGAAGGTCAAGCCGAGCGTCAAGCCGATCTGCGACAAGTGCAAGGTCATCCGTCGCAACGGCCGGGTCATGGTCATCTGCGAGAACCCGCGTCACAAGCAGCGCCAGGGCTAGTCCCGGCGGGGTCTCGATACGCGCGCTTTGCGCGCTGCTCGACCAGCAATAACTCAAAACAGATATAAGGCAACACCAGAACCAGGCGCTCGACGAGCAAATGGGGACACCCCCGGTTGGAGGCCGGGGCACCGGAGTTGTTTCAGACCTCCACTCACTCACAGGAGAAGCCACAATGGCACGTCTAGCCGGCGTTGACATTCCACGCGAAAAGCGCGTGGAAGTTGCACTGACTTACATCTACGGTGTTGGCCGTACGAGGGCACTCAAGACCCTCGCCGACACCGAAATCGATGGAAACATCCGCGTCAAGGATCTGAGCGACGACCAGCTCGTTGCTCTCCGCGACTACATCGAGGGCAACTACAAGGTAGAAGGTGACCTCCGCCGTGAGGTTGCCGCTGACATCCGCCGCAAGGTCGAAATCGGCAGCTACGAGGGTATTCGCCACCGCAAGGGCCTCCCGGTCCGCGGACAGCGCACCAAGACCAACGCTCGCACCCGCAAGGGCCCGAAGCGCACCGTAGCCGGCAAGAAGAAGGCACGCTAGGCCTCGGCCAGCGGAGCCTCTTTAGGATTCAGGAGAAATCATGGCAGCACCCAAGTCGGCCGTTCGGAAGCCGCGCAAGAAAGAAAAGAAGAACGTCGCTGTGGGCCAGGCCCACATCAAGAGCACCTTCAACAACACCATCGTCTCGATCACCGACACCACGGGTGCGGTCATCAGCTGGGCGTCCTCCGGTGGAGTCGGCTTCAAGGGTTCGCGCAAGTCGACGCCGTTCGCGGCTCAGCTCGCTGCGGAATCCGCCGCTCGCCAGGCGCAAGAGCACGGCATGAAGAAGGTAGACGTCTTCGTCAAGGGACCCGGCTCCGGCCGCGAGACCGCGATCCGCTCGCTCCAGGCCGCAGGCCTCGAGGTCGGCTCGATCAACGATGTCACCCCGCAGGCGCACAACGGTTGCCGTCCGCCCAAGCGCCGTCGCGTCTAACGCGTCGCGTTTGACTCGGCGGGTCGAGTAGCGAGCGTATCGAGACCCGGTCATCACCGCGTAACCGGGTCTCGATACGGCCGCAAGCGGGCCTACTCGACCAGCACAGGTCGGGCCGCAATCGGCCTACTCGATGAGCTAGAGCACCACCGCACTTTTACAACTCAATACCTCTCACTATCGCAAGTGTCATATAGCGGACACTTAGCCGAAAGGAATCAACAGTGCTTATTGCACAGCGTCCAACGCTCGCCGAAGAAAACATCTCGGAGTTCCGTTCACGATTCGTGATCGAGCCCCTCGAGCCCGGCTTCGGTTACACCCTTGGCAACTCTCTTCGTCGCACTCTGCTCTCCTCGATCCCCGGCGCTGCTGTCACCAGCATCCGGATCGATGGCGTCCTGCACGAGTTCAGCACCGTCCCCGGTGTCAAGGAAGACGTCACCGAGATCATCCTGAACATCAAGGGACTCGTTGTCTCCAGCGAGCACGATGAGCCGATCACCGCGTACCTGCGCAAGACGGGTGCCGGCCAGGTTACGGCCGCCGACATCTCGGCTCCAGCCGGTGTGGAGATCCACAACCCGGAGCTTGTCATCGCGACGCTCAACGACAAGGCGAAGTTCGAGGTGGAGCTCACGATCGAGCGCGGCCGCGGCTACGTGTCGGCGACGCAGAACCGTAACGAGTACAGCGAGGCCGGCCAGATTCCGATCGACTCGATCTACTCTCCCGTGCTCAAGGTGACCTACCGCGTCGAGGCAACTCGTGCAGGTGAGCGCACCGACTTCGACCGCCTTGTCGTGGATGTCGAGACCAAGCCGGCGATCAGCCCGCGCGACTCGATCGCATCCGCTGGTCGCACCCTGACCGAGCTGTTCGGCCTGGCCCGCGAGCTCAACACCGCTGCAGAGGGCATCGAGATCGGCCCGGCTCCGGTCGACGCCGTTCTCAGCTCCGAGCTGTCGATGCCGATCGAGGACCTCGACCTGTCCGTGCGCTCGTACAACTGCCTCAAGCGCGAGGGCATCAACAACGTGAGCGAACTGGTTTCGCTCTCGGAGACGCAGCTCATGAACATCCGTAACTTCGGCCAGAAGTCGGTGGACGAGGTCAAGGACAAGCTCGTCGAGATGGGCCTGTCGCTCAAGGATTCGGTCCCCGGATTCGACGGCGCACACTTCTACAGCGGTTACGAAGAAGACGAGAACGCCTAAGGCTTGTCGCTTCGACTGCGCCTTTTGATTTTGAAACAGGAGAAAACCCATAATGCCTAAGCCAACCAAGGGCCCTCGTCTCGGTGGCGGTCCGGCTCACGAGCGCTTGCTGCTCGCCAATCTGGCTGCTGCTCTCTTCACGCACAAGAGCATCAAGACGACCGAGACGAAGGCCAAGCGTCTTCGTCCGCTCGCCGAGCGTCTGATCACGTTCGCCAAGCGTGGCGACCTGCACGCGCGCCGCCGCGTTCTCGCGATCATCCACGACAAAAGCGTTGTGCACGAGCTCTTCACTGAGATCGCGCCGCTCGTCGCGGAGCGTGAGGGCGGATACACGCGCATCACCAAGCTCGGCTTCCGCAAGGGCGACAACGCCCCCATGGCGCAGATCGAGCTCGTTCTCGAGCCCGTGACGCCGAAGGCCAAGCCCGTCAAGGCCACGGCCAAGAAGGCTGCTCCTGTGGCTGAGCCCGTTGCTGAGGAAGCCCCCGTCGAGGAGGCTCCCGTTGCCGAGGAAGCTCCCGCCGAAGCCGCTGAGGCTGAGGCTGTCGCGGAGGAGACCGTCGAGGTCGCCGCCGACGACAGCGCTGAGGCCGACGCTGACGTGAAGGTCGACGACGCCAAGTAGTCACACCTGAAAAGGGCCCCGCGATCCGAACGGATCACGGGGCCCTTTCTCGTTGGGCCAGGTCGCCCTGCTCACTACCGGGTGCTCCCGTTCAATTCCCACACGCTGTACGGCCGGAACGGCGGCGGCCCGGAGAGCTGCACGAGCGCGGCCATGACCGCCGACGCGTAAATGCGACCGCCGCTCGTGCCGGGATGGATGTGGTCGCCGGCGAGCAGATCGAGGTGCGGCGCGATGGCGCTCTGCCACTGAGCGAGGGCGACCGACCTCGGATTGCTGTTCGCGAATGCGGTCAGGGTCGCATTCACCCCGTCGGTCCATCCGCGCGGCGCCTGCACCGTCACGAAGACGAGCTCGCGCGACGGGCCCACGATCTGCTTGAGCTGCACCAGCGTGTCCGGCGAAATCGACCCATTGGTGCCCAGGCCGATCAGCACGCACGAACGGAGCGCGCCTGCATCCTTCAATGACTGCACGATGGCGGGCGCAACATACATCTGGCGCGAAACAACCGCGTCGATTGCGATACCGGGGAACGTCTGCTCCAGAGACGGTGCAGAGGCGAGCATGACCGAATCGCCGATGGCTGTGATCTGCTGGCCTGTCGGCAGCGAACGCCGGTTGGGCGCGGTGGGCCTGGGGGTAGGCGACGAGTGCGTTGAGGCACGCGACGGTGCGGCGGAGTGGGCGGCAGCGTGTGCGGCGATCGCGGCTTGCCCGCGTTGGATGAAGCTCTGGGCCGTCGTGACCGTCGGCGCGGTGACGAGAGCCGCAATCGTGGCGGCGCAGCACAGGGCGGCAAGCGCGGCGACCGCGATCCCACCGCGGTGCCATCGACCTGCGACGCGGATGCGCGACGCGAGCAGTCGGCCGGTCGCGCGCAGCCCTCGCTTGCGGATCGGTTGTTCCACGAAGCGGTACGACAGCAGCGCGGCCACGGCAGTGATCACGAGCGCTTGGACACCCGCCAACCAGGCCACCGCTGGTGTCCGCAGCGCGGGTTCGGCGCCGAGGACGAGTGTCAACACGGGCCAATGCCAGAGGTACAGGCCGTACGAGCGAACGCCGATCGCACGCAGTGGCGCTGCATCGAGGAGGCGGCCGAGACTCGAGCCGGGCGAGACCGCCGCCCACACCACGCATGCGGTCAGGACGCTCACGGCGACGAGTCCACCGCGATACGTGAGCGTTGCGTCGTCGTGCAGCCACCAGGCGGCGGCGGCGACAGCGACGAGCGACACCCCTCCGACTCCCGGCAGCCAGCGCCGCACGAAGACCTGCATCCATGTCTCGCCGGCATCGAGGTCGACGGGAGTGAGGCGGCTGACGATGAGGGCGAGCACGGCGCCGATTGCCAGCCCGAAGCTGTGCGTATCCGATCCGAAGTAGACGCGCGTCGCATCCGCCCCCGGCGTGAACAGCCAGGCCATCTCGGCACCGGACGCCACAGCGAGCAGTCCGATGAGTGCGATCCTGACCGCCGGGCTGCGGAGAAGGAACAGCGCGAGCAGGATGAGCGGCCAGACCAGGTAGAACTGCTCCTCGACCGCGAGCGACCACAGGGTGCGGAACAGCTCGGGCGTGTCCCGGCTGAAGTAGCTGCTGTTGCTGGCGATATCGAGCCAGTTGCTGCTGAAGGTTGCCGCGCCGAGCACCTGCCGCGCAAGGCCGACGAGCATGTCGCCGCCAAGGATCCATGCCGCGGTGCAACTGGCGAGCACGAGCACCACGAGCGCGGGGACGAGACGGCGGATGCGCCGCTGCCAGAATCCGCGGAGGCTGATGCGACCCGTCGACGTGCGTTCGGCGACGAGCAGGCTCGTGATCAGGAACCCGCTGATGACGAAGAAGACGTCCACCCCGATGAACCCACCCGGCAGGAGGCGGGGGAAGAGGTGGTACAGGATGACCGCGGTGACGGCGATCGCGCGCAATCCGTCGAGCCCAGCGAACCGACGCTGCGCGGCGGGCCGCGGCACAACGGATAGGGCGGTGCCCCCGGTGCGAGCGTGCGTGGCGAAAGTCATGGGAGGAGCGTCGGGGGGATTGAGGGGTTAACGATAGCAAGCAGGTCGCGACTCCTAGACTTATTCACGTGAGTGTCCGGTTCCGCCTCAACGTCGCCTACCAGGGCACCGATTTCAACGGCTGGGCGAAGCAGCCGGGAGCCCGCACGGTCCAGGGCGAACTCGAGGGCGCACTCGCCACGATCTTCCGCCGGCACGGTCCGGCGCCAACGCTCGTCGTCGCCGGTCGCACGGATGCCGGGGTCCACGCGGCAGGACAAGTCGCGCACGTGGACCTCACCCCGGAGCAGCTGAAGAGCCTGCTCCGGCCTCGCGGAGGCGCGCCGGTAGGGGAGAGCGCCGGCGCGATCCTTGCGCGGCGGATCAACGGCATCCTCGGACCGGTCCCCGACATCGTCGTCGCCAGTGCAATCGAAGCGCCGGACGGCTTCGACGCGCGCTTCTCCGCAATCTGGCGACGATACGAGTATCGCCTGGCTGATCGACTCGCCACGCGGGACCCGCTCCAGCGGCACCGGACGACATGGGTGTCGGTCGACCTGGACGTGGCGGTGATGGATGCATCGGCACGCACTCTTCTCGGGCTGCACGATTTCGCGGCGTATTGCAAACAGCGCGACGGCGCGACCACCATCCGCACACTGCAGGATTTCCGATGGCGGCGTGCCGACGATGGCGTGCTCATTGCGGAGGTTCGCGCCGACGCGTTCTGTCACAGCATGGTGCGTGCGCTTGTCGGGTCGTGCGTCGCGGTCGGCGAGGAGAAACTGGGCGTCCATGACCTCGCTTCTCTGCGCGACGACGGCCAGCGCACGAGTGCGTTCAAAGTGATGCCCGCGCGAGGGCTGACTCTCGTCGAGGTCGGGTATCCGGATGCCGCCTCGCTCGCCGAGCGGGCCGAGCAGACCAGGGCGCTTCGCAGCCTCGCCTATCCGATGGTCGAGTGAAACTCGCCGGAGTAGCATCGCCGCAAAGCCAAGGAAGGCGGGATCATGGCGGAGAACTTCACGGCGACGGCCGGAATCACGATCGACGCTCTGCCGAGCGCTGTCTGGGAGGCGCTCACCGAGCCCAGCCTGATCAGCCGGTACATGTTCGGCACCCACGTTCACACGACCTGGAAGGTCGGCGACCCAATCACCTATCGCGGTGAGTGGGAGGGCGCGGCGTACGAGGACAAAGGCACGATCCTCGAGGTGCAGCCGGGCAAGCTGCTGAAGAGCACCCATTTCAGCCCGCTGAGCGGCGAGGCCGACCTGCCGGAGAATTACCACACGGTGACCTACATCCTCAGCGAGGTCAGCGGTCAGACCCGCGTGACGCTCACCCAGGACAACAACCCCAGCCCGGACGCGGCGGAGCACTCGCGGCAGAATTGGGAGCTGATACTTGCGGGCCTGAAGGATGTCGTCGAACACCGGTAGTTGCCCGTGAATACGCGTGAAACGGCCGATCGTGGGTGGGTTAGGCGTATGGTGTGGAGTCACGGCCACTCCATGGTCGCGGCACGCAGTCTCAAGAGACGCCTGGTTGGGCGCACGTGACGGCATCAGTCGTCGGCACCCCGTAACCGGCTCGACGCCTCCCGGGGAGAGGACGACGAGCCATGAAATCGACACTGGGTAGCGACGGCGCATTCGTGAAGCCACGGGGAACCGACGACGCGTTCCTGAGGGCCGCCGGCGGTAACATCGCCGGGCGGGGTACCCTGCCGAAGACGCCGACGGGCATCAGCGGCCTCGACGAGGTGACGGGCGGCGGCTTGCCGAAGGGTCGATCGACCCTCGTCTGTGGTCCGGCCGGGTGCGGCAAGACCCTCCTCGCGATGGAATTCCTCGTGCGCGGAATCACCGAGTTCGACGAACCCGGCGTGTTTCTGGCGTTCGAGGAGCATGCAGACGACCTCATCGCCAATGTCGCGTCCCTGGGGTTCGACCTCGCGCGATTCGAGGCGGAGGGGCAACTCGTCATCGAGCACGTCGACGTGAACGTCGGCGAGCGGCAGCTGGTCCCGCGTCTCGCTGCGACCATTGCGGCGGCCATCGACGCAGTCGGCGCCAAGCGCATCGTGATCGATACGATCGACATTCTGTTCGAGGCCGCCACCGATGGTGTTCTCCGCACGGAGCTGCGCCGCCTGTTCGGCTGGCTCAAGGTGCGCGGCGTCACCGCCATCATCACGGGCGAGCGCGGCGAGGGGACGCTCACTCGTCACAGCATCGAGGAGTACGTCTCCGACTGCGTCATTGTTCTCGACCACCGGGTCACGGAGCAGACCTCGACGAGGCGGCTCCGCATCCTCAAGTACCGCGGCTCACTGCACGGGACCAATGAGTACCCGTTCCTGATCAGCGAATCGGGTGTTTCGGTGCTGCCCATCACGTCACTCGGGCTGCAGCACAGCGTTTCTTCCGAGCGCGTGTCGACCGGCGTCGCGCGGCTCGACGCCATGCTTGGCAACGGCGGCTTCTATCGCGGGAGCACCGTTCTCGTCAGCGGCACAGCGGGGACGGGCAAGTCGACGCTCGCGGCGCAATTCTGCGACGCAACCTGCAGTCGCGGCGAGCGGGCGATGTACTTCGCGTTCGAGGAGTCCGAGGCGGAGATCATCCGCAATATGACATCGGTGGGAATCGACTTGCAGCACTGGGTCGACGAAGGGCTGCTGCAATTCCACTGCTTCCGTCCGAGTCTCCTCGGCCTCGAGGGGCACCTCTTCGCCATGCAGAAGTTCGTGACGGAGTTCGATCCGGCCGTGGTCGTCAAGGATCCGGTCTCTGACCTGCTGGGTATGGGGACAGGGGCGGATGTGTCAGCGATGCTGACGCGCCAGGTGGACTTCCTGAAGTCCAGGGGCATCACGGCCCTGTTCACGAGCCTCAACTCGGATTCCGCGCCTGGACAGGCCGACGACAGGATCGTCTCCCTCGTCGACACCTCGATCCTGGTCATGAGCATGGAGGGTAACGGCGAGCACAACCGCATCCTGTACGTGTTGAAGTCCCGTGGGATGGCGCACTCCAACCAGATCCGCGAGTTCCTCGTCACGAGCCAGGGCATCGAGCTGGCCGACGTCTACGTCGGTCCGCAGGGCGTGCTCACCGGTTCGGCCCGCCAGGCGCAGGAAGCCAAGGAACGCTCCGACGGAATCATGAGGCTAGAGGATCTCGAGGACCGCAGGGTCGGTCTCGACCGGCGTCGCGAGACGGTCGAGGCGCAGACCGCCGCACTCTGGCGGGCGTTCCAGGACGAGGCCGATATTGTGGAGCGACAGTCGAGCCACGATTCGACCGGCGTGGAAGGCAGAGCCGACCAGCGGGCCGAGCAAGGCCGGATGCGCCGGGCGGACTCGGACGAGCCCGTCGGTGTCACGCCGTAGGGCCAGGCGGTGCCCGTTCGCGAGCAGGTGTGCGGTTTGACGGTCGGGTTCGGGTGACGTAGCATTGACGTTTGGTGTCTGCATCTTTGGTGTGACACACGAACGTGAGCCCTCCGACGGATCCGTTGCCGCGAATTCATTCCGCAACGATCATGGAGCGGGATTCACGAACAACTCCGTTCGATACAGAAAGCAGTCAATACTGTGACGCGCACGTACACCCCGAAGGCCAACGAGATCCAGCGCGATTGGGTCGTCATTGACGCGACCGACGTCGTTCTCGGCCGCCTGGCCAGCCACGCCGCCACGCTTCTGCGTGGCAAGCACAAGGCGACCTTTGCTCCGCACATGGACATGGGCGACTTCGTCATCATCATCAACGCAGACAAGGTAGCCCTGACCGGCGCGAAGGCTGAGCAGAAGAAGGCATACCGCCACTCGGGTTACCCGGGCGGTCTCACGGCTGTCACCTACTCCGAGCTCCTCGAGAAGAACCCGATCCGCGCCGTCGAGAAGGCTATTCGCGGCATGCTGCCGAAGAACTCGATCGGCCGCGCCCAGCTGCGCAAGCTCAAGGTCTACACGGGCAGCGAGCACCCGCACGCTGCGCAGCAGCCGAAGCCGTACACCCTCGACCAGGTCGCGCAGTAAGCGCCCGGCGTCAGACACTCAGACTCGCGTTAAAGACTTAGACAAAGGATTCACACCATCGTGGCGAAGATCGAAGAAACCATCGACGCGGCCCAGGCCGAAACCGTAGAGAGCTTCACGACGGAGACGCCCGCAGAGGCCGCTCCCAAGGCTCCCCGCGCCGTCCTCAACGTTCCCGGCGCAGCCGTCGGCCGTCGCAAGCAGGCCATCGCCCGCGTGCGTCTCGTGCCGGGCTCCGGCACCATCAAGGTCAACGGACGCGAGTTCGCCGACTACTTCCCGAACAAGCTCCACCAGCAGCTCATCAACGACCCGTTCAAGGTGCTCGACCTGATCGGCAGCTACGACGTCATCGCCAAGATCACCGGTGGCGGCCCCTCCGGCCAGGCCGGTGCGCTGCGCCTCGGCATCGCCCGGGCGCTCAACGGGATCGACGAAGAGAACAACCGCGCGACCCTGAAGAAGGCCGGCTTCCTGAGCCGCGACGCCCGAGTCAAGGAGCGCAAGAAGGCTGGTCTCAAGAAGGCTCGCAAGGCTCCTCAGTTCTCGAAGCGCTAACCGCGGTGCAGGCCTAGGCTCGCATGCAGCGCCTTTTTGGCACGGATGGTGTCCGTGGGCTGGCCAATGGCGACCTCACTGCCGACCTCGCGCTCGGTCTTGCGCAAGCCGCTGCCGCGGTCTTGACGCAAGGCCGGAGCGCCGAGGCGCGCCGGGCCGAAGGCAAGCGCCCTGTGGCCGTCGTTGCACGCGACCCGCGCGTCTCCGGTGAGTTCATTTCCGCCGCGGTCGCGGCCGGCCTCGCGAGTTCCGGCATCGACGTGCTCGATGCCGGCGTCATCCCGACCCCTGCCGCCGCATTCCTGATCGCGGATATCGACGCCGACTTCGGTGTCATGGTCTCCGCATCTCACAATCCGGCGCCAGACAACGGCATCAAGATCTTCGCGCGCGGGGGCCACAAGCTTCCCGACATTGTCGAGGATCGCATCGAGGCCGCCCTCACCGCGCCCAAGCTTGCTCCCACGGGTGCCGGCGTCGGCCGCATCCGCCGGTTCGCAGACGCTGAGGACCGCTACGTTCTCCACCTGCTGGCAAGCCTCCCGCACCGGCTCGAGGGCATCCACGTCGTGCTCGACTGTGCCAACGGCGCCGCCGCCGGCGTCTCGCCCGACGTCTTCGTGGATGCCGGCGCACAGCTCACGGTGATCGGTGACGATCCGGATGGCATCAACATCAACGACGGCGTCGGATCGACGCATCTCGACAAGCTCGCCGCCGCGGTCGTCGAGCACGAAGCAGACCTCGGCATCGCGCACGATGGCGATGCGGATCGCTGCCTCGCTGTCGACCGGAACGGCAACATCGTCGACGGCGACCAGATCATGGCCATCCTCGCGGTGGGCATGGCGGAGCGCGGCGCGCTGCGCAACCGCACACTCGTCACGACGGTCATGAGCAACCTCGGCCTTCGCGTCGCCATGCAGGAACACGACATCGCCGTGGTCGCGACCAAGGTCGGCGACCGCTACGTGCTCGAGGAGATGAACGAACACAACTATTCGCTCGGCGGTGAGCAGTCCGGGCACGTCATCATGCGCGAATTCGCGACCACGGGGGACGGCATCCTCACCGGGCTCCACCTCGTGAGCGAATTGGCGCGCACGGGCAAGTCCCTCGCCGAGCTCGCCTCGGTCATGACGGTGTTCCCGCAGATCATGGTCAACGTCACGGATGTCAACCACCAGGCCGTGCACACTGACGAGGTGCTCGCCGCAGCGGTGCGCGACGCCGAGCTCGAGCTCGGGACATCCGGGCGCGTGCTGTTGCGCCCATCCGGGACAGAGCCGCTCGTGCGCGTGATGGTCGAGGCGGCGGACCAGCCGACCGCGGATCGCCTCGCCCACGAACTGGCGGACGTCGTCCGGGTGCGCCTCTCGCTTTAGAGCCGCCAAGCGCGGAGCCGCCCGGGTGATGGCATTGCTGACACTCGGCCCGGTGTCGCGTGGCTAACTCAGGCTGGAGCGGAGGGAATCGACCTAGAGCTTGCGCAGGAGTACCGAACTCACCGTGTGGTCGGCATCCTTGCGCAGTACGAGCTTGGCTCGTGAGCGCGTGGGACGGATGTTCTGCAGCAGGTTCGGCGCGTTGATGCTGGCCCAGATTTCCGCGGCTCGCGCCCTGGCCTCTTCCTCGCTGAGGGTTGCGTACCGGTGGAAGTACGACGAGGGGTTCGTGAACGCGCCACGCTGGAGCTTGAGGAAGCGCTCCTCGTACCACGTCGCGATGTCGCGAGTCCGGGCATCCACGTAGATGCTGAAGTCGAAGAGGTCGCTCACGGCGAGGCGATTGCCGCCGCCTGCGGGCTGGAGAACGTTGAGTCCCTCCACGATGAGCACATCGGGCCGGCGTACGACGATCTGGGCATCGGGGACGATGTCGTAGCTCAGGTGCGAGTAGAACGGTGCGCGAACCTCGGCGGCGCCGCTCTTCACCTCGGTCACGAAGCGCAACAGGGCCCGGCGGTCGTACGACTCCGGGAAACCCTTGCGCTCCATCAGACCGCGGCGGGCGAGTTCGGCGTTGGGCAGCAGGAAGCCGTCGGTGGTCACGAGTTCGACGTGCGGGGTGTCCTCCCACCGGGAGAGCAGCTCACGCAGCAGGCGCGCGATGGTCGACTTGCCGACCGCGACGGACCCGGCGACGCCGATCACGAACGGCGTGCTTTGGGCGCGTTCGCCGAGAAACTCGCTCGTCACCCGGTGCAACTGCTTGGTGCCGGCGACGTAGAGGTTGAGGAGCCGGCTCAGCGGCAGGTAGACCTCCGAGACCTCGCGCATGTCGAGGGGATCACCGATCCCGCGAAGCTGCACGATCTCGGTTTCCTTGAGTGGCAGGTGTGTCGACTCGGCGAGGTCGGACCAGTCGGCCCGGTTCAACTCGACAAAGGGCGACGTCTGACCGTTACCCGCCTCCGCGCCCGTTTCAGCCATAGGCGACCAGTTTAGAGGCTCGGAAATATCGGCGGATGCCCGGCCATGCAGGTGCACCATCTAAAATCAGGCACATGTGTGGAATCGTGGGGTACGTCGGCAGTGAGAAGAGCCTCGAGGTTCTCCTCGGGGGCCTCAAGCGCCTGGAATACCGTGGGTACGATTCCGCGGGGGTCGCGATCGTCGACGCGGCGGGTGAGTTGCACACGGTCAAGCGCGCGGGCAAGCTCTCCGTGCTCGCCGACGAGCTGGCTGCGCACCCGATGGCAAACGGTTCCACGGGCATCGGCCACACGCGCTGGGCGACGCACGGCGGACCGACCGACCGCAACGCGCATCCGCATCTCGGAGACGACGGCAGGCTCGCCGTCATCCACAACGGGATCATCGAAAACTTCGCTCCACTCAAGGACGAGTTGCTCGCCGAGGGCTTCAGCTTCACGAGCGAGACCGACACCGAGGTGGCCGCAGTGTTGCTCGGTCGCGAGTTCCGCGCCACGGGAAGCCTGCAGGAGGCGTTTCGCCGCGTTGTCGCGCGTCTCGAGGGTGCCTTCACGCTGCTTGCGCTGCACCAGGACGAGCCGGGCGTGGTCGTCGGGGCGCGCCGCAATTCTCCGCTCGTGATCGGGCTCGGTGACGGGGAGAACTTCCTCGGTTCGGATGTCGCTGCCTTCGTCGAGCACACCCGTCGCGCCGTCGCCATCGGCCAGGACCAAATCGTGACCATCACGCCGAATGAGGTGAAGGTCACCGATTTCGACGGCAACGCCGTCGAGGTCGAAGCGTTCGAAGTCGCGTGGGATGCCGCGGCGTCCGAAAAGGGCGGCTGGTCGAGCTTCATGGCCAAGGAGATCAGCGAAGAGCCCGATGCGGTCGCCAACACGCTGCGCGGACGCGTCCTGGATGGCCGCGTGGTGATTCCGGAGCTCGAGGCGTTCGGCGATGATGTGCTCGCGGGCATCGACCGGATTACGATCATCGCCTGCGGCACCGCCGCCTACGCCGGCCAGGTCGGCCGATACGCGATCGAGAAGTGGTCCCGCGTGCCCGTCGAGGTCGAGCTCAGCCACGAATTCCGCTACCGGGACCCGGTGATCACGCCGACAACCCTGGTCATCTCGATCAGCCAGTCCGGCGAGACGATGGACACGCTTATGGCGGTCAAGTACGCGCGCGAAGCCGGTGCCCGCGCCATTTCGGTCTGCAACACGCAGGGCGCGACGATTCCGCGCGAATCGGATGCCGTTGTCTACACGCACGCCGGCCCGGAGGTCGCCGTCGCGTCGACGAAGGCTTTCGTGGCGCAGATCACCGCGCTCTACCTCTTCGGCCTCCACCTCGCGCGCGTCCGGGGCTCCCTTTCCGAGGCGGACCAGGCGGAGTATGTCGCGGAGTTGCTCGCTATCCCGGCCAAAATCTCGCATGTGCTCGAGTCGTCGGAGAGCATTGCGCAGCTTGCGAAGTGGATGTCTGACTCGCGTGCCGTGCTGTTCCTTGGTCGCCACGTGGGCTACCCGATTGCGCTCGAGGGTGCACTCAAGCTCAAGGAGCTTGCATACATCCACGCTGAGGGTTTCGCCGCCGGCGAGCTCAAGCACGGGCCGATCGCCCTGATCGAAGCCGGCCAGCCCGTTTTCGTGATCGTGCCGAGCCCGCGTGGTTCGGCCGAAATGCATAAGAAGGTCGTGTCGAACATTCAGGAGATCCGCGCGCGCGGTGCGAGGATCATCGCGATCGCCGAGCAGGGCGATGCCGCCGTGCTCCCGTTCGCCGACGAGGTCGTGCCGATTCCCCTGGCGGCGCCGATGTTCGAGCCGTTTCTGGCCGTCATTCCGCTGCAGATCTTCGCCATGGAGCTTGCGACGGCCAAGGGCCTCGACGTCGACCAGCCGCGCAACCTGGCCAAGTCGGTAACGGTCGAGTAGCGGGTTCGGCGTGATCGTGGGTATCGGCGTCGACATCGTCGACCTGGGGCGGTTCACCAGGGCGGTGACCCGCACTCCTGCGCTCATCGAGCGATTGTTCGCCGAAAGCGAACGAGCGCTGCCTCCACACTCCCTCGCGGCGCGCTTCGCGGCCAAAGAAGCGCTCATCAAAGCGCTGGGCGGCTCGGACGGCATGCGCTGGCACGACGTCGAAATCGTGGCGGATGCGCATGGCAACCCCGAGTTTGCCCTGCACAACGCGTTCGCGGCCGCGGTCACGGCACGCGGGATCGGCTCGATCCACCTTTCGATGACGCACGACGCCGGGGTCGCTTGCGCGTTCGTCGTCGCCGAAGCAGCCGGCGCATGACCGTCGCGCCCTTCCGCGAGGCGGTCATCGACCTCGCTGCGCTCACCCGCAACGTCGAGCGGCTGCGCCGGGTGATCGGCACCGAACACACGATGGCGGTCGTCAAAGCCAACGCATACGGTCACGGCGCGGTGGAATGCGCGACGGCCGCGCTCGCGGGCGGAGCCGACTGGCTGGGCGTGGCCGACATCGACGAGGCGCTCGAGTTGCGCGCCGCAGGCATCGAGGCGCCGATCCTCGCCTGGCTGCACGACCCGGATGCGGACTTCGCTCCCGCCATTGCGGCACGCGTCGACATCGGCATCTCATCGGTCGCTCAGCTCCGCGCGGTCGCGGAGGCGACAGGACGGCTTGCCGAGTTGATCGGAGAGTCGGACCCGGCATCCGTGCAGCTCAAGCTGGAGACCGGACTCAGCCGCAACGGCATCTCCGAGCCGGACTGGGCGGAGGTTTTCGCGCTCGCCGCGGCGCTCGAACAGTCGGGTGCGATCACGGTGCGCGGGATCTTCAGTCACCTCGCCAACGCCTCGCCCGGCGACGATGCCGCCGCCCTCGCCCGGTTCCAGCGCGGGCTCGTCGCGGCTGGCGCATCCGGAATCGTGCCGGAGCTCGTTCACCTCGCCGCGACGGCCGCCGCACTGCGGGTGCCCGCGAGCCGCTTCAACCTCGTGCGCGTGGGGATCGGCATCTACGGGCTCTCGCCGTTCGAAGACAGCACGAGCGCGGAGCTGGGCCTGACCCCCGTCATGACCCTGCGTGGCCGCGTTGCCGCGGCGCGCCGGGTGCCGCCCGGCACGGGCGTCTCCTACGACTACACCTATCGCACGACGGCGGAGTCGACGCTCGTGCTCGTGCCGCTCGGCTATGCGGATGGCATCCCGCGCCAGGCCTCGAACGGTGCCGTGGTATCGATCAATGGCGCGAGCTTCCCGATCAGCGGGCGAGTCGCGATGGACCAGTTCGTGGTCGACGTGGGTTCGCACCCCGTCGCGGTTGGCGACGAGGTCGTGCTGTTCGGCGACCCTGCCGCTGGCGCTGCCGCCGGCGTGCCGGCCGCCGACGACTGGGCCGCTGCGTGCGGGACCATCAACTACGAGATCGTCACGCGGATCGGCCGTCGCGTGCAGCGCAGCTACCTTCGATGAGCGGGGGCTTCGGCGCAGCGGATGTGCGCGTCATCACGACGCCGGACGGCATGGACGAGTTGGGTCACGAACTTGCGGCGGAACTCCACCCGGGCGACCTCGTCGTGCTGACGGGTCCGCTCGGGGCAGGCAAGACCACGCTCACGCGCGGCATCGGCGAGGGACTGCAGGTGCGCGGGCCGGTGACGAGCCCGACCTTCGTACTCGCGCGAACGCATCCGAGCCTCGTCGGCGGGGCGCCGCTCGTGCACGTCGATGCGTACCGGCTCGGGAGTGCGATGGAGCTCGACGACCTCGACATCGACTTCGCTCGCTCGATCGTCGTCGTCGAATGGGGCGCCGGGATGCTGGACGGCATCACCGAATCCTGGCTGGAGGTCGTGATCGAGCGACCGACCGGCGCATCGGGGGCCGCGGATGCCGGCGCCGACGACGACCTCGACGCTGCGGAACCGCGCACGGTCACCATCACGGGCCACGGCCCGCGCTGGCGGCCGCTCGGCCCGCGATAGTGCCCGTTCCAACGGTTTCGATACGCGTGATGCTTCGCGTCTCGCTACTCAACCAGCACCGGCGAACCGCTCAACCAGCACCCCGCGCAGAACGTAGGCTTGAGCCGTGCTGCTCGCCATCGATACCTCCGCCGGTTCGAGTGTCGCCGTTGTCGATCGTGACGGCGGAGTGCTCTCCGAACGATCGGTGCCAGACACCATGAGGCACGCCGAGGTGATCGGCGACCTGATCAAGGGCAGCCTCGACGATGCGGGCGTCTCCGTCGCACGGCTCTCCGGCGTGGCCGTCGGCATGGGCCCCGGCCCCTTCACCGGGCTGCGCGTCGGTATCGCGGCCGCCAGGGCGTTCGGGCTCGGCGCGGGCAAGCCCGTGGTCAGGGTCGTCAGTCATGACGCGATCGCGTACGAGCGGTACCGCGCTGGCCACCTGGGTGGGATGCTCGTGGTCACCGATGCGCGACGCCGCGAACTGTACTGGTCGGCATACGTCGGGGTCGACGAGCACGGCCTCCCGCTCCGCGAAGACGGCCCCGGCCTCTGCAAGCCCGACGATGTTCCCCATGCCGGCCTCGCGCGCGTCGACGCGGCCGAGGTTTCGGCCGGAGCCCTCGGCATGTTGGCTGAGTTCCTGTTCCTGCACGGTCGACCGTTTGCGGGTAGCGAGCCGCTGTACCTGCGCTCGCCGGACGTCACACTCTCGAACGGACCGAAGCGGGTGAGCGGATGACTGGCCTCACCTGGCAGCTGCGGCGCGCGACCGCGGCGGATCTCGTCGCCATCATGCCGCTCGAGGAGTCGATCTTCCTGAACGATGCCTGGTCGCCAGAGACCATGCGAAGCGAGCTGCGCAACTCGAACTGTTTCTACCTCGTCGCGTTCCCGCCCGATCGACCTGAACAGATCGATGGCTACGCCGGACTGCTCGCTCCGGCCGGTGCGAACGAGGGCGACATCCAGACCATTGCGGTGGCTCCGGCAGCGCGCCGCCATGGTCTCGGCCGCGTGCTCATGCGCCAACTGATCACCGAGGCCCGCACGCGCGGGCTCGCCGAAGTCTTCCTCGAGGTGCGCGCCGACAACCCCGGCGCGCAGAGCCTGTACCGCGAACTCGGCTTCGAGGAACTGGGCGTTCGGCCCCGCTACTACCAGCCGGATGACGTCGACGCCCTGGTCATGCGGCTCACGCTGCCCGCCCCGGTGACCGAGCTCGCGACGGGAGGCGACGCATGAACCGCACGGATCCGCTCGTGCTCGGGATCGAGACCTCCTGCGACGAGACCGGGATCGGGATCGTGCGAGGGACAACCCTGCTCGCAAACACCATCGCATCGTCCATGGACGAGCACGCGCGCTACGGCGGGGTTGTGCCGGAGGTTGCCGCTCGCGCCCACCTCGAAGCGCTCGGACCGGCGATCCGCACGGCCGTTGCCGATGCCGGCATCGACCTCGCCGACGTGGATGCCATTGCTGTGACGAGCGGTCCCGGCCTGGCCGGCGCGCTCATGGTCGGAGTGGGCGCGGCGAAGGCGCTCTCGGTCGCACTCGATAAGCCCATCTATGCCGTGAACCACCTCGTCGGGCACGTGGGCGCGGACCTGTTGGATGCGCATGGCGGCCCCGGCCGGGCCGTCGAGCTCCCCACGATCGCGCTTCTCGTCTCCGGCGGGCACACGTCGCTCCTGCTCGTGCGCGACCTGGTGTCCGACGTGGAGCTGCTCGGTGAGACGATCGACGACGCCGCAGGCGAGGCCTTCGACAAGGTTGCCCGTGTATTGGGGCTGCCGTATCCGGGCGGTCCGCAGATCGACCGCGTCGCGGCATCCGGTGACCCTCGCGCGATCCGGTTCCCCCGCGGGCTCAGCCAGCCCAAGGACATGGCGGCGCACCGCTACGACTTCTCGTTCTCCGGGCTCAAGACCGCCGTCGCCCGCTGGGTCGAGCAGAGGCAGGATGCCGGCGAGACCGTCCCGATCGCGGATGTCGCGGCCAGTTTCCGCGAGGCCGTCGTCGACGTGCTCATCTCGAAGGCCGTCGCGGCGTGCGCCGACTTCGGCGTGCCCCGCTTGCTGCTCGGCGGCGGAGTGGTCGCCAACGCGCGGCTCAGGCAGGTCGCCGAGGAGCGCACCGCGGCGGCGGGGATTGCGCTGCGTGTGCCGGCGCTTTCACTCTGCACGGACAACGGGGCCATGATCGCGGCGCTCGCCGCGCAACTCATCACGGCGGGCCACGAGCCGTCGACGCTGCTGTTCGGCGCCGACTCCACCCTGCCCGTGACCGAGATCCAGGTCGTCACGTAGTCTCGCCGCCCCGGCGGGTCCATTGACACCCGCTTGACCCGGTGCCACTATGGCCTCGCTACGGCATTTGGTTGTCGCTGCACTTCCGGGGTCCGACCGGGCATCATTCGTCGGGACTTGAGGGTGGAGGGTGAGCCGGTTCCGCGCGACGATGTGAAAGGAAATTGGTTCTCATGACTGATCCAAACGCTCCAGGCGGACCGGACAACCCCGAGGTTCCGCCTTCCGCACCCGTGCCGCCCACTGCGCCGCCCGCGCCACCGGCGGGCTCGGTTCCACCGCCCCCGCCGTACGGCCAGCCAACAGGCCAACCTGCTGCCCCATACGGCCAGCCCGCGGGCCAACCGGCTGCCCCCTATGGACAGCCAGGCGGTCAGCCCGCGGCCCCGTATGGCCAGTACGCGGCGGCCCCGGCAGCCAAGTCTCCTGTGCTGAGCATCATCTCGCTCATCACGGGCATCGTCGGTTTGCTCAGCTCCTTCTTCGGTTGGGGCCTGATCTTCGCGATCGCCGCAGTCGTGCTCGGCTTCCTCGGCAAGTCGAAGGAGCCGGCAGCAAAGGGCTTCTGGCTGACCGGGATCATCACCGGCTTCGTCGGCGTCGCCATCGCCATTATCGCGATCATCTTCGTGATCATCCTGTTCGCAACGGCCGCGAGCCTCGGCACGTACAACGTTCGGTAGGCGCGCTCACAGGACGGGCCACTCTCGGTGAGGGTGGCCCGTTTTCTGTGGAGCGAGCGCTGCGCGGTGCAGCGGATGTCGCGATCAGATGCGCTCGACGAGGAGCGCGCTGTGCCGGCCAT
>JAUZGC010000028.1 GCA_030840105.1 Microbacteriaceae bacterium | reverse complement strand
CGGAGGCGCGGGAGTATTCGCTGAGTGTCGAGCTCACCCCGGTCGACGCCGGCCTCGCCAGCACGGATGTCTACGACCTGACCTTCTCCGGGTTCGGTGGCACGCGCATCCATGGCTGGTTGCGTCTGCCACGCGAAAGGCCGGGCCGGCTCCCCGCCATCGTGCAGTTCCCCGGCTACGGCAACGGGCGGGGCCACGCCCTGCGCGACCTGCTCTGGTCGGCCGCCGGATACGCGCATCTCTACGTCGACGTGCGCGGCACGTCGACCAGCGCGACCGCGGACCCGGTCGGGTCCGGCCCGTCCCATCCGGGCTTCATGACCCGCGGGATCGCCTCACCGTTCGACTACTTCTACCGCCGCGTGTTCACCGACGCCGTGCGCGCCGTCGAGGCGACGCGATCCCTTGAGGCGGTCGATCCGGCCAGGGTGTTCGTCGCCGGAATGAGCCAGGGCGGTGGCATCGCACTCGCGACCGCGGGTCTCGTGCCCGACGTGGCCGGACTGATCGTGCAGGCTCCGTTCCTCTGCGACTTCGCACGCGCATCCACGATTACGGATGCGTTCCCCTACGCCGAACTCGGCAACTTCTTTGCCGCACGCCGCGATCTCACGGCGCAAGCCCTCCGCACGCTCAGTTACGTCGACGGGGTCAACCACGCGAAGCGCGCGACGGCCCCGGCGTTGTTCTCGACCGGGCTGATGGATCCCATCACCCCTCCGTCCACCGTGTTCGGCGCCTTCAATGCGTACGCGGGAGACAAGCGGATGACCGTGTGGCCATACAACGGCCACGAGGCAGGCGGATCAGAGGATGACGCGAACGCTATTGCGTTCGCGCGCGACACGATCGCCGCTCTCACCCGCGAACCCACCGTAGGCACCAATCCCACCCAGGAACCCACCCCAAGCACCAACCCCACCCAGGGCGAACATTTGCCGACGGCCAGAGCATCGGTGCTCAGTCCAACAGGCGAAGGGCGCTCTCGATCATGAATAAGAGGATCCAATGAAGAAACGACGCCTTATTTCCATGCTTGCCGTCGCTGGCATTGCCGCGGCGCTGAGCGCCTGCTCCGCCGGAGGCGGCACTTCCTCTGCCAGCGGCACCGTCAACTGGTGGACCTGGGATGAGAAGCAGGCCGCGTCATACAAGAAGTGCCTTCCCGGGTTCGAGAAGGCGAATCCGGACATCAAGGTCACCATCTCCCAGTACGCGGTCACCGATTACTTCACCAAGCTCACGGCCGGATTCGTGTCAGGAACTGCACCGGATGCATTCCAGAACAGCGTGCCCTTGCTCGGTGCGTACGCTGCGCAGAAGCAGATCATGCCCCTCGACGACCTGATCAAGAAGACCAACTTCGACACGTCGGTATTCTCGGTGGGTCTCGATTCGTGGAAGTACACGGATGGCAAGCAGTACGGTCTGCCGCTCGACTGGGCATCCGCCGCGTTCTACTTCAACAAGGATGCGGTCAAGGCGGCCGGCTACACCGACAATGACATCAACACGATGACGTGGAACCTCAACGGCACCGGAACGTTCGACAAGATCGTCGCTCACCTCACCATCGATCAGAATGGCGTGCGCGGCGACGAGCCAGGGTTCGACAAGACCAAGGTGAAGACATACGGAATTGGCAGCCTGTCGTCGGGTGACTTCAACGGGCAGACGTCATGGAACGCCTTCATCTCCACCACGGGTTGGCGCCTGGGCGACAAGTCAGCGTGGCCGACCAAGCTCGAGTATGACAACCCCGACTTCGTGAAGACCATGGACTGGGTGCGTTCTCTTGAGGACCGCGGCTTCGCTCCGAAGTTCGGCTCCCTGACCGTGTCGGGCCCGGAACAGCTCAGCTCCGGCAAGGTGGCGATGATGGAGGGTGGATCGTGGGACGCGACGACCTACGCCAAGGTCCCCGGCCTCACCGTCGGAATCGCCCCCACCGTCGAGGGGCCCAAGGGGCGGTCGGTCATCAGCAACTCCAACGCCAACAACATTTTCGCGGGCACGAAGCACCTCGACGCGACGTGGAAATGGGTGACCTACATGGGATCGACCGCTTGCCAGTCGGTTGCCGGAGCGGACGGGGCCTTCCTCCCGTCGATCAGCAAATCGATGAGCGCGGCCGCGGCCGCGCAACTGAAGCAGGGGGTTGATTTATCGGTGTTCACCAAGGCGCTTGAGAACAAGGAGCTCTACCCGGCGCCGCCAACGGTGAACGGGCAGCAGATCAACGACACGATGACGCCGCTGTTCCAGGCCTACTTCTCGGGAGAGAAGACCGACAGCGTCTTCTCGGACATGGCTGCCCAGACCAAGGCGATCCTCGCGAAGTAGCGATCGCGTTCATCTTCATCGGGGAGGGGCGCCGCCTGGCGGTTCCCCTCCCCATCCCTGCGGAGGAGGGCGAATGACACAGATTATTGTTGGAGCGACACGAGACGGGGTGAGCACGATGGCTGAGACATTCGCCGCGAGCACTCCCCACCCGATCGTCGAGCTCCTCAGACATGCTTCCCCGGCCGCCGTTGATGTCTTCACGAGGATCCTCACGCGCGGGCCGATCTCGCGCGTTGACGTGGCCCGCCTCACCGGGCTGTCGCAGGCGGCCGTCACCAAAGCGGTCGGTCCTTTTATTGCTGCCAGCGTCGTGGCGGACAATCTGGAATCGCTGAAGGGTGGCCTGCCCGGGCGCCCGGCTAACCCGCTTCGTGTCCGACCCGAGGCGCTTGTCGTCATCGGCGTCAAGGTCAACGCCGATGACATTATCGGCGTCGCCACCACCTTTGCGGCTGAGATCCTCGCGACCGTCCACCTGAAGATCGACGATACCGAATTCGGCACCGTCGTCGACGGGATCGACTCGGTCGTGGAGCAACTCAACCTGCAACTCGGCGATCGAGCCGCGAAGGTCGGCGGTGTCGGCGTCTCGGTCTCCGGCGATGTGGACAGCGAGAACGGCGTCGTTCGTGAATCGGCGCTGCTCGGCTGGAGCAATCTGCCCCTTGGCTCGGTTCTGCATGAGCGCCTGAAATGCGGAGTGCTTATCGACAACGATGTGCGCGCACTCACCATCGCTGAACACTGGTTCGGCGTAGGCGTCGGCACCGCCTCGTTCGCCATCGTCACAATCGGAAGCGGCATTGGTTGCGGACTGCATCTCAACGGCGAAGTCGTCGAAGGTGCTTACGGGGTTGCCGGCGAGATCGGCCACCTTCCGCTGACTTCACCGGACCGCATCTGCACGTGCGGGCGGCACGGATGTGTCGAAGCCGTCGCGTCGTCGGGTGCGATCGTGAAAGCGGTGGTGGACGGCGGAGCCCGCGCCGACCTGACCCTGCAGGGTGTCGTCGATCTCGCCCACGCCGGTGATCCGGTCGCCGTCGCCGCGTTTGACGAGGCCGGCACGGTCATCGGGACCGCGATTGCGACGATGGTCAACCTGGCCGGCCCGCAACTCGTTCTGATCTCGGGCGAGGCGGTCGCCGACTACGACCTCTACGACCAGCGCCTGCGTGCCGCGTTCGCGGAGCACGCTTTCGGGGCCGCTGCCAACTGCCGTATCGTGATCCGGCCGCACTCGTTCGACGACTGGGCACGCGGGGCGGCGGCCAGCGTCATCCGAGCGATCGTCACGCAGCGGTATCCGCAACCGCGCTACAACTGACGCGCCCGGGTAATCACCGGCCAAACGCCGCGCGGTCCTGCCTGCCGACATCCGGCTAGAGATGCAAGATGGGTCCGTGACCGAAACTCAGAGCCAGACCGTCGTCGTGGTGATCGATCTTCAGCAGGGCGTGCTCGAGGATTGCGCGGATGCCAGCGGCGTCGTTGAGCGCACGGCGATCCTTGTTGAGCGCGCCCGCGCATCCGGTGTTGCCGTCGTGTGGGTGCAGGACGAGGATGACTTTCCGCGGGACTCTCCCGGGTGGCAGCTGGCGGCGCCGCTATCTCGGGCGGATGCAGAGCCGATCGTTCACAAGAGATATCGCGACTCGTTCGCCGGCACTGACCTCGCCGATGTGCTGGCCCGATTCGGTGCGACGCGGCTGGTGGTCGCGGGGGCGCAGTCGGATTACTGCATCCGAACCACGACTCAGCGGGCCGCGGCTGAGGGCTTTGACGTGACCCTCGTCAGTGACGCGCACACGACGACGAACGCCACCTGGAACGGCGTGGAAATCGGAGGCGAACAGATCGTCGCGCACACGAACATGTATTTCTCGGGGCTGCGATATCCGGGGCACGTCTTCGGTATCGCATCTCACGACGAGGTCGCGCTCCAGATCGGCTGAGGATTGATGCCGTTCATGCCTGCGCGCCGCAGCGGGCGCAGTACGTGGTCCGCTGCGGCGGAAGTCGAAACGCGTCAGTACCGATGTTCTTGAGCGGCTCCTCGCTCAGCGTCACCCATTGATGCCCGTCGCGCCGACAGAGCTCGGCGACTCGGCATCCTTCTGTTTTCGGATTTTCCTCGAAGAGATCCCCATAGTGCCCCCTGGTCGGCATCGCTCTGCGTGCCCATGCTTGCACCTCGGGGCCAGGCGCTCGGCACGTGTGACGAAATGAGGCCGCATTGTTCCCGTCCAGCTTTGAGCAAGGATTGAAAGCACCCCATGACTGCGCGATAGCGGAGATCGCCGACGACACGCCGCTGGATGGCGGCCGTCAACGGCGTGTCGGGCGCCATCTCCGCAGGCGGGCCACACGCACACACCATTTCTCCGCAGGCAGGCAGGCGGGCAGGCGGGCAGGCGCCGGGCAGGCGGACTTGCTGGACTACGGCGTCGCTTACGCGGGCAGGCGCTTCGTGTGGCAGAGCTCGGCGAACCAGCGCGCGCTGTCCTTGGGCGTGCGCTCCAGGGTGGTGTAGTCGACGTACACGATGCCGAAGCGCTTGGTGTAGCCGTACGCCCACTCGAAGTTGTCGAGCAGCGACCACACGAAGTACCCGCGTAGGTCGACGCCCGCCTCGATCGCCCGGTGCGCCGCCGTGATGTGACGGCGCAGGTAGTCGGTTCGGGCGTCGTCGTGGATCCGGCCGTCCACGAGGACATCGTCGAATGCCGCCCCGTTCTCGGTGATCATCATGGGCAGGCCAGGGTGGCGCTCGGCGAGGAGTTCCAACAATTCCTGGAGTCCGCTCGGCTCGATATGCCAGTCCATCGCGGTGAAGGGGCCGGGCTGCTGAACCTGTTCAACGTGCTCCGAGCCGGGCCACGTCGCACCGACCTGGTCGTGCGAGGCACCGGCCCGGTCGGATGAGGCGTCCTCCGGCATCCGCACCAGCGAGGTCGAGTAGTAGTTGACGCCAAGCAGGTCGATCGGCTGGTGGATCGCGGCCAGGTCGCCGGGAAGCACGAACGACCAGTCGGTGATCGCCGCCGTGTCCTCCAGGAGGTCGGCCGGGTACTCGCCGGAGAGCATCGG
>JAUZGC010000023.1 GCA_030840105.1 Microbacteriaceae bacterium | reverse complement strand
TGCATGGTAACGTTATCAACACCCGAAAGGAAACGCGATGACGCGCAGTACGGCCGGGCCAGCCTGGTCGGATCTCGAATCGCACCACCGATGGCTCAGGGCCGAAGAAGAACGACTCCTGCGGTTTCATGAGCACCATGCGCTTGATGGCTCCGTCGGATTCGCCCCCCTGGACCGCGACGGCGAACCCGAGCGCGAGAGTCCGCGCGAGCTCTACGCGACAGCGCGACTCGTTCACTGCTTTGCTCTCGCCCATCTCGGTGGGCGGCCGGGTGCCGCGGAAATCGCCGAGCACGGGCTGCGGGCGCTGACGCACGAATTCCTCGACAACACGAATGACGGATGGTTCGCCTCCGTTTCGCACACCGGTGCGGCCAACGACGACACGAAGAGCGCGTACGCGCATGCGTTCGTGGTGCTCGCCGCGTCGACCGCGATGCAAGCCGGCCTGGCCGGCGGCGAAGAGCTCCTGGCTCGCGCGGACCGGGTTATCGACGTCCGCTTCTGGCGTGACGACGAAGGCGCTGTCGTCGACGCATTCAGCGCGAACTGGCAGATTCTCGAGCCTGACTACCGCGGACAGAACGCAAATATGCATCTGACCGAGGCCTATCTGGGTGCCTTCGAGGCGACGGGCGATGGGAAGTTCCTCCGGCGGGCCGAACGGATCAGCGAACTCATCGTCGTCCGCAATGGCGAGCGGTGGAATTGGCGCATCCCCGAACACTTCGATGCCGGCTGGACGGCGGTACCGGACTACAACGTCGACAAGCCGGCGGATCCGTTCAGGCCGTACGGTTCGCTCGTTGGGCATTGGCTCGAATGGGCTCGGCTTGTCCTCCAGCTGCACGCTCTACCCGGCGCCAGGGCAGAGTGGGCGCCAGCGGCGGCACGTGAGCTCTTCGCAGCAGCGCTACGCGACGGATGGGACGAGCAGCGCGGCGGCTTGGCCTACAGCGTGGACGTCGACGGGAACGTCGTCAACGCCGCCCGGATGCATTGGGCGATGGCGGAGGCTGTGGGAGCGGCCGTGTATCTGGCTCGCCAGACGGGCGACGCCGAATACGAAGGCTGGTACCGGGAGTTCTGGTCGTACATCTCACGGCGGTTCTTGGACAGGCAGGCCGGCAGCTGGTGGCACGAGCTCGATGCCTCTGGCTCGCCCGCGTTCGACACGTGGCCCGGAAAGCCCGACCTCTATCACGCGTACCAGGCGACGCTCTTCGCCCGCGCTGATCCCAGCGTCGGCCTGGTGACGGCAGCACGAGAGGGCCGGATCCGATGAACGCCCTTGGCGAGCTGGTACCGGTCCTCGAGATCGGTGGCACCCACGTGACATCCGCGCTCGTCGCCATGTCCGAGCCGACGCCTGTCGTCGTTGAGCGACACCGTGCTCCGCTCCACGCCGAAGCCCCGGCGGCAGCCATCGTTACCGAGCTTGCCGCCGCGGCATCACAGATTGATGTTGAGGAGTCCGTTGCCTGGGGTGTCGCCCTTCCCGGCCCGTTCGATTACCACCACGGCATCGGCCGGTACGAGGACGTCGGCAAGTTCGACAATCTTCGCCATTTCGACCTCGGCGCCGCTCTTGTCCAGGCCATTCTGCCTCGGCCGAGCTCGGTTCGATTCATCAACGACGCGGATGCTTTCGGGCTCGGCGAGTGCGCAGCTGGCGCCGGGCGCCCGTACGACCGCGCGGTCTGCCTCACGCTCGGCACGGGAGTCGGTTCGGCATTCATCGATCACGGATACGCGGTGAACGAAGGTCCAGAGGTGCCGCCCGATGGCAGCGCTCACCTTCTCCGGTGGTGTGGCGTGCCACTCGAGGAGATGGTTTCACGCCGGGCAATCCGTCAGCACTACCGTTACCTCACCGGCGAGACGACCGACGTCAAAGAGATCGCCGAACGAGCCCGAATCGGCGAGATCGACGCTGCCCTCGTGCTCAACACGGCGATGCGCGCTCTCGGTGAAGGGATGGCCCCATGGATCGCCTCATTCGGCGCGTCAGTGGTGATCGTCGGCGGGTCAATCTCGGGCTCGTGGGACGTGCTCGAGCGCTCGCTGCGAATGGGAATTACGGAGTCGCATCCCGATCTTGATGGAGTTCTTCTCCGCGTGGCAGAACTGCCTGAGGATGCGCCGTTGGTCGGAGCGGCCGCCTCTGTTGGTGCGGCCAGTGGTTCGATCCGTGAGCACTCCAGTTGGAGCGCGCCGTCCCTCTGACGCTCGCCTTGACGGTACCGAGTCGCTTGCCTGCGCCTGCTCCGAACGGCCGGATCGTGTACCGGCCGACCTGAGCGGGAACGATGAATGTCTCCGCGTAGTGGACGACGAATGGCTCGAACGCTCCGGTCGGGCTCTCCACAATGGCTTCCGGGCCTTCGACGAGGTTGAGCACGTTGACCGTCCCCTGGGTGTCGTGGAGAACGGACTTCGTGAACCAGTGTCTTCGCACCTCGATGAACTCGAACTCGTGAAGCCCAGTGCGTTCCTCTTCCCATCCGTCGCCCGCGGCGATCTTGTGCACCTGGCCGACGAGGTTTTCCGTCGTCCACTTGGTGTCGCGGTCCCACTGGATGTTCTGCTTCGCGTGTTCGATGTGAATCGGCCGGGGGACGCCGTCCAGGCCAACACGATCCCAGTCCCACATCTTGAAGGTGAAGATGTATGGGGTCGCCGAGATCTCCAGCACCATGGAGTCGGAGCCCGATGCGTGCACGGTGCCGGCCGGGATCAGGAAGTGGTCGTGCTTCTTCGCCGGGAAGGTGTTGACGTATTTCTCGGCAGGGAACGACATCTCGCCGGTCGCAGCGGCCTCCAGCGCGGAGACCATCTCGTCTGGATCGGTGCCTTCCTTGATTCCGAGATAGACCACGGCATCCTCCGTGGCGTCGAGAAGGTAGTAGCTCTCATCCTGCGTGTAGTTCATGCCGAACGTGGTGTGGATGTAGTCGGTCAGCGGATGGACCTGGAGGGACAGATTCGCCCCATCCATCGTGTCGAGGAAGTCGAAGCGGATCGGGAACTCGGCGCCGAACCTCGCGTACGTGAGTTCACCCAACAACTCGCGTGGGTGCGCGAACACGACGTCGATCGACGGCAGCTCGAATATTTCGCCGCCGACGTCAAGCAGGAGGCTGTTCTCCTCTGGAACGCAATCGAAGCACCACGCGTAGTTGGCTTCGTCGTCGTCCAAGCCGAATACAGCCTTCATCCACTGCCCGCCCCACACGCCGGGGTCGAAGAAGGGGACCACGCGGAATGGCTGGGCTGCGGTCTGCGCGAGCCCCGCCCGGAAGGTGTCTCCGGAGATGAGTTTCGCGTTGACGGTCGAGGTGTTGGTGTCGAGGACGAAGTCGAGGCGATCGAACAACTGCCGCTTGTGCCGATCAGCGACGCGCCACTCGACGAAGAAGCCGCGCTTGTACTTGCGGAGGCTGTCGTCGTCGAAGTTCGTGCTCCGCCAGTTCGGCGCGCCGGAACGCTGGCGTTGCTGGATCTCCCACCTGGCCAGGTCCGCGAGGACGAGAACGTCAGCGTCGGGGGCCGCGAGCGCCGCGCCCCAGCCGACCAGCACCGTCGGGCCGGCTGACGATTCCGAACCGACGTGGGCGAGGCGCTCAGCGTCGTAGAACGCTTTGATGGTGAGACGGCTCATGATGCCGAACACCCGGTCGTCCGTGAGGTTCTTTGCGATCAGGTCGTCGATCACCGCGGTCGGCTTCGCGGCTGCCTCTTCGACGTCGACGATCGAGTAGCCGTCGAAGGTGGCCGAGATTTCTGCGATCAATTCGGGAAGGTCGACCCCCGGGTAGCAGTCGATGACGATCGTTGGGGAGATTGCCCGAGATTCAGCGACCCGGCGGATTTCCGCCCAGGCGTCCTGTCCGCGCCAGAGCTTGTGGCTGTGACCCATGCGAGTTGCAGGCCACTTGTTGTACCGGCTGGGAAGGTCAATCTCGGGAAGTTTCACCATGCTCTTCTCGTCCTGCTTTCCGCGGTCGGTGTAAAGCTTCGCCCACTATTCACTGTGGGCGAAGCCGTGTTGGTAACGTTACCACAATCTGCCCACGGGTCAAAAGGCGAGGTGGGGGTTGACTTTTAGATGCGCAGGTGAGTTGGCAATTGCACCTTGCGGGGCGCGTCGTTGTTGTTCTCGCGAAGTCGGCGAACGAGGAGCTTGCCGGCCTGCCTCCCGAGCTCGCGGGCATCGTGCTCAATGACGTTGAGCAGGAACGGCATCATGTCGGACAATTCGAAGTTGTCGAACCCGACCACTCGGATGTCCGACCGCGGTGCCGTCTCGCCTGGCTGCGCGAAAGACAGGGCGTTGGAACGGAGAGCGCGGAGCACGCCGATCGTGTTCCGGTTGTTCGCGCTGAAGACAGCCGTTGGCGGATCTGGAAGCTGGAGGAGCTCCTCCATGGCATCCTGGGCCGTCGCCGGGTCACGCTGGCCGGCGCGCACCAGCTCGGGAACGACCTCGATGCCGGCATCCTTGTGCGCCTTCTCAAAGCCGTCATAGCGGCGCTTGCTCGTGAAGACCGAGACCATGTTGCCGAGATATGCGATCCGCGTGTGGCCTTCGCTGATGAGTTGGCTGGTGCCTTCGAACGCGCCTTTCACGTCATCGATCACGACGGTGTCGGCCTCGATGCCTTCCAGCTCGCGGGATGCCAGTACGAGAGGGATGCTACCAAGCGAGCGCTCGCTGAGGTGTGAGGTATCGCCTCCGGTTGGCACGACGATGAGTCCATCGACGTGTCGCCCGATGAAGTCGGCGACGAGCTGGCGCTCCCTGGCGGGATCCTCGCCGCTATTGCCCACGAGGAGGCGGATGTTCTCGGCGGAGAGGACCTCTTCGACGCCGAGCTGGAGTTCCGCATAGTACGGGTTCGAAACGTTCGTGATGATCACGCCGATGAGGCCCGTGCGCTGACCTGGCCGGAGGCTGCGCGCGTTCTCGTTCTTGCGGTAGCCGAGTTCGGCGACGGCGGCAAGCACGCGCTCCATCTTCGCGGGCCGCACGCTCGTTCCGCCAGCCAGGACCCGGGAAACCGTCATCGGGCTCACCCCGGCATGCGCGGCAACGTCGTGGATGGTGGGAACCGCCGACATTCTGCGCTGTTGAGTCGGTTCAGCGTCGTTGCGCACGGTCATGAGTCTTACGCTATCGCCTGGAACATCGTTGCTTCCTCGCACATCGGGCTGTCATCGCGATCTCGAGAGTCGTTTGGTGCTGACGATGTTCACGAACACAGCAACCAGGATGACAATTCCACGAACGACGTTCTTCATGAACGGGTCCACTCCCATGAGCACCAGGCCGTTACCGAGAGCGGCAATGAACAACACGCCGAGGAGCGTGCCGATCATCGAGCCGCGACCGCCGAAGAGGCTCGTCCCGCCAACGACGACGGCGGCGATCACGTCGAACTCGAGTCCGGTCGCCGCTTCGGAGTTGCCGGAGCCGAGTCGGCTCGCGAACAGGACGCCGGCGAATGAGGCGAGGCAGCCCGTGATCGCGAACACACTCATCCGGATGAGTGGAACCGGGATTCCGGAGAGCTTCGCTGCTTCTGCGTTTCCGCCGACCGCATACACGCTGCGGCCGAAGACGGTCCTGCGTGAGATGAAGATGAAGATGACAAGAAGGACGACCATGAAGATCGCGGGATTGGGAAAGCCCCCGATGTTCCCGCCGCCGAGGTTCTGGAAGCCCAGGTCCGGGATGACCACGGGAACGGCACTCGACATCACTTCGGCGAGCCCCCGAAGTCCAAGCCACAGGGCGAGGGTGACGATGAAGCTCGGAATATCGAACAGCGCTCGAAGCGCTCCCGCCCCGAGCCCGATCAGCGTGCCGAGCAGGATCACGAGGACGCACGCCAGGATGATCGGCACGCCGTGCGTGATCATCAACGCGAGCACGACACCGCTGAACGCGGCGTTCGCGCCGACCGAGATGTCGATCTCACCCGCGATCAGTACGAGCGTCATGCCCCAGGCGATGATGCCGACAAAGGCAGCGTCGCGGAGAATGTTGAACTGGTTGGCCGACGAGAGGAAGTTCGGCGCGAGTGGTGCGAGAACCACGTAGAGGATGACGATGGCGCCGACAAGGCCGACTTCGTTGGCGTGCCTCCTGACCCAGAGGCCGGCAGACGGGCCAGTCTCGCGGGTCGTCGGGGCGTCGATTCGTGCGCTAGTCATCGCTCTCTCTCCTGATCATGTGCTCGAACAACGAGTCACGCGTCACATCGTGGATGGGCAGGTTCTCGTGAATGCGCCCGCTGCGAAGGACGAGGATCCGGTCGCATACCTCAAGCAACTCCTCCGTCTCGCTGGAGACGACGAGGACGCCGATCCCGCCAGCAGCGAGTCGTCGAATGAGCGTGTAGATCTGCGCCTTGGCCTCGACATCGACGCCGCGGGTCGGTTCATCCATGAGGAGGATGCGCGGGGCCGCGTTCAACGCCTTGCCGATGACGACCTTCTGCTGGTTACCGCCACTGAGCGTGGCGATTTCCACGTCCCTGCGCGGCACCTTGATCGAGAGCTTCTTGATCGTCGCGGTGACGGTCTCGCGCATCCGCTCGCGTGGGATGATGCCCGCGGACGAGACCTTGTTCCAGCTCGCCATGACGAGGTTCTCGTCGACGCCGAGCATGACCACCGCACCTTCGGCGCGCCGGTCCTCTGGCGTGAGGAAGATGCCGGCGGCACGGGTCGAACGGATGGTGCGTCGTCGCAGCGGCTTGCCATCGAGCGAGATCGCCCCAGCGGCGCCGGGCTGCGCACCGACGATCGCCCTGAGGATCTCCGTTCGTCCCGATCCGAGCAGGCCCGCGAGGCCCACGACCTCGCCTTCCCGCACCTCGAAGCTGGCGTCGATGACGCGGTGTGGGATCGTGAGCCCCGTGACGGTCAGTGCAACGTCGCCCGCGTGCGTCGGAATCGCCTCCACGGGGTCGCCGGGATCTGCGTTGCCCACCATGAGGTTGACCACGCGTTGGGGCGTCGCCTCTCCTGCGGAGAGGTCTCCCACGTTCCGCCCATCGCGCATCACGGTGACGGATGACGCGAGCCGCTCGATCTCATCCATCCGGTGCGAGATATAGATGACACCGATCCCGCGCTCGCTGAGCCTCTTCACTACCTGCAACAGTAGGTCGACCTCGTGAACGGCCAGGGAGCTCGTTGGCTCGTCGAGGATCAGGAGTTTCGCGCCGAGCGACAGCGCCCGAGCGATCTCGACCAGTTGTGCCTGAGCGAGGGACAGCGTCGACAGTCGGGCGTCGAGCGGGAGTTCGACGCCTACGTGTGCGAGGGCCGCTTTCGCGACGGTCGAGACCTCCTTCCACGCAATTCCCGTGACGGGTCGGGTGGTCCACCTCCCCAGGGAGATGTTCTCGGCAACGCTCATTTCGGGGACGCTCGCCAGTTCCTGATGCACGGTGGCGATTCCGTATTCGATCGCGTCCTTGGGATTCTTGAAGTTGACCTCCCTCCCGGCGACACGGAGCGTTCCCGAATTCAATCGCTCCGTGCCGCCAAGGACTTTGATCAGAGTCGACTTCCCAGCGCCGTTCTTGCCCAGAAGCGCGCGCACCTCTCCCACCGACATCCGAAAGTCGACATCGTCCAATGCGAGGACTCCGGGGTAGTGCTTCGTCGCGTTCGATAGCTCGATCAGCGGTGCAGAGGCCGTTGTCATCGCATCATCTCCAGGTGGACCACATGCTGTCGCTCGACGCCCGGTTTACGGGATGCCGTCCGCGTGGGTTGTGATCCACTGGTTGATCTGGGCCGTGTCAGAGGCCTTGAACAGCGTGGTGGGAATGGTCGTCAGGTAGTTCTTGACCTTCTCGCCCTTGATCGCGTTCAGCGCCTGCTGCACCGCACCTCGACCCATCGCCTGGGCATCCTGGCCGTTGGTTGCAATCAGGATGTTCGGGTTGGAGACGAAGTACTTCGCGAGCTGAAGGCTGATGTCGTTGCCGAACACCACGGTCTTTCCCGTGCGGTTCGTAGCGAGCACGCCCTGGACTGCGCCAATGGTGCCGTTGTCGGTTGTCGCGAAGAACGCATCAACCTTGGGGTCTCCGGTCAGGATCGTTGTCGCGGTCGACGTTGCCTTGTCTGGTTCGAATCCGGCCTGGTCCGCAGCCCACTGCACGTCGGGGAGGACGCTCTCGACTGCTGACTTGAAGCCCGCCTTGCGCTCGACGCAGGCCTGATAGACGTCGCAGTTCAGGATTGCGATTCGAGGTGCCGTGTTGCCTTTGGCCTTGAAGTAGTTACCGGCCTCGATTCCGACATCGTGTCCCAGCTTCTTCTGGTCGGTCGTAACCAGCGCGTAGACCAGACCCTTCGCAGCGCTGTCAGTGATGCAGGTGTTGTAACAGATGACCGGGATGCCGGCATCATGCGCCTGCCTGACAACGGGCACGGATGCCGTGTCCGAGACCGGTGACATGATGATCGCCTTGACGCCGCCCGAGGTCAGCGTCGACATGAACTGGGCTTCCTTCGTGGCATCGCCAGCGCTGTTCTGCCCGATGAGCTTGATGCTGTCGGCCTTGGCGCCGTCTTCGATGCCCTTCTTGATTCCGCCGTAGAAGCCTTGCGCATCGAGATAGAGGGCGCCGATCGTCGCACCCTTCGGGTTGGAACTCGGCGCGGTTCCGCCACCCGACGACGAGCATCCCGCTAGGGCGAGAGAGAGCGTCGCCACGGCGGCTGCGGAGATAATCCCCACGCGCCTGATCCTCTGTGCGTGTTTCACGGTGACCTCCCATAGGTCTAGGCCAGCTTCGTTGCTGTCAGCGGCAGACCCGGGGTTCAAAGGCGACCCTCGGATGCGGTTGCCGCTGGGTGAAGTGATTATCGCACATTTTTGGGATCGTTACCAAAACTGCTGTGCGAATCGTTATGAGGCGACGAATCGTCTGCGCGGAGGGCTCCGGTGCGACGGCGGGATGAGCCGCCCAGCGGTCGCTACTGAGGCGCTCGCATCCGGTTGTGCCTTCGAACCAGGTAGGCGAGGACTGCTCCCGCTGCAATCAACATGACTGCGATGGTCAGCAACGTCACGATGTCCGACCCGGTGGCAGCTAACGTTCCCGTGGCCGCACGGGCGGCCGCTGCCTGAGCCGCCGCCTGGGCGGCTGCCTGGGTCGCTGCCGCGGCGGCCGCAGCTTGTGCGGCGGCCGCAGCTGCGGCAGCTGCGGCAGCTGCGGCGGCCTGTGCCGCTGTGGGGGTGCCGACGACGATCGCCGATCGAGAGCCACAGGATGCCGGCCGCGTGATCACATTCGAGTCCAAGGTCACCGCGCCGTTGCGGGCTAACAAACGACCATCGATGGTCGCGCCCGTGTTGGCCGTAATCGAGGTGAGTGCCATGATCGTCCCGGCGAAAGTCGAGCTGGTGCCAAGCGTTGCTGAGCTTCCGACCTGCCAGAACACGTTGCACGAGCTTGCACCGCCTGTGAAGGCGACGGTGCTCGATGACGCGGTTATGAGTGTGCTTGCCGCCTGGAAGATGAACACGGAGTTTGCGCCGCCATTCAGGGTGACGGTGCCGTTGAGCGCGAGTGCACCCCCGGAGTGAACACCGGGGGTGAAGGTCTGCCCGGCGAGGTCGATGATTCCGGTGGTATCGGGCGAGCGTCCTGCCGCGTCGTTGTATGCGGTCGTGAGATCGGCTTGCGCCTGCTGGGCTTGTGCGTCGGTTGCGTGTATCACGCCGTTGGTGATTATCCCCGGCGGGAAACCGGTCACAGCTGTCCCGGGACTCAGGCCGACATCGCCATTGGTGACGGTGGTTGGGCCGGTGTTGGTGACGGTCGTCGCAGCGAGCGTTTCGAAGCTGTCTGCGGTTCCGAGGCCGACTGTCGACTGCACGGAACCCGCCGCGCTCGCGCTTTCAGCGTTCGCAAAGGCAAGGGCGAGAGCAAGGAGCCCTCCGAACGCGAGCATAAGTGGTTTCGTTGAAGTTCTTGATCGCACGCAAGAAGCCATTGCGCCCTCCAAAAGTTGGGGGCTGACGCGCGTTCCGACAAGACAGGTGCCACCAAGTGTCTACCCCCGGTACCTGAGGTCTAGCAGCAGCGGGCCGCTAAGTCAATGGATGACTGGGGAAGATCCGCGACATCTCAGTGGGCCCGGTGGGGCTCGAACCCACGACCCGCGGATTAGAAGTCCGTCCGGGACCCGCACGCGCAGCTTTGAGGCGGTTCTGGCGGCGTGGCTATGTCGGTTTCAGGCCGGGGCGACAACTCGGAGGCCAGCCGAGGCCGCTGCTCGAGCAAGCTCGCCGTCGTAAGTGATGATCTCGTCAGCGCCGATCCGCAACGCGGTCGCCAGATGTATCGCATCGTTCGAACGCAACGGAGCATGGGTGCCGGCAGCGAGCAGGTCGCCGCGTGTGACGTCGACCAGAGTGATCGTCTCTAAGACGGCAGTGATTGCCTCGAGCGAGATGATCTCCGGATTCCGGCCTGCCGCGCAATGCATTTCGGTATGCAGTAGCCAGGACGCCGCGAGCCGTCGGGAAGAAGAGTCAGTGAGGGCCGTCACAAGTGCCGCCGATTCGGCTTCCTCAACCACAAGCTTTATCGCGGCCGACGTGTCGAGGTAGGCGACCGTCACCAATGGCCTCGAGTGTCCTCGAGCAAATCCCTCGAACTCACTGGAGACACGACACGTCTGATCGCTGCAAGAGTGCCAGTATCGGCGCGGGCAGGTCTGGCCTCGCCTCGAGCGACGAGACCGTCAAGCGCGTCACCCCCGACGGGAACGATGAGTGCAGCCAGATGACCATTGTTGCTAACCCGCACCGATTCCCCTGCCTCGACCCGGCGCAGGATCTCTCCGCTGCGGTTGCGCATCTCGCGATGTGTCACGGTCTCCATGCCGACAGCGTAGCACCCCGTAGCACGGCACAATGGAGTTCCTGCGACTTCAGATCCACACCTGTGCTCACATAACGCTTCGCCGCCAGGGTTCGCGCTTACGGGAGCGCGAGCTATCTACGGGCACAGCATGTCAGATGTGTGTGATGTCTCAAGACATCTCTGACAGTTCTGCCCCAGGACATCCCTGACAGTTCGTGTGTTGGGAGATCGGTGACACTCTCGCGATTCCGAATTGCAAAGTCTTTGACACGAGAATTCAACGTGTAAATTTCGGGCGTGTTTTTTTACACGTTCAGTAGATCTGGACCTGCTCGCTGTCCTTTTCGAGCAGCCGTACTGTCGGATCTCGAATGTTGTCGAGCGATGTGGGGTTTCCCGACCCACTGCCACGAACTGGCTCAACGCCCTGGTCGCCGGCGGGGTGCGGCAGAGCCCACGCTGTTCTGAGGGCATGGCGGGAGGTCTCGTCGCAGGAATTGTGCGAATAACCACCCGGCACATGCGAAGTCGGAAGCGCCACTGATCGCCCAGCCTGGGAGAGACGCTGGCGGATCGATCGCCGGAAGTGTCGGAATCCCATTGGCTGCACGCTCCAAGGGTTGGTCCGGAGTTCGGTGCAACTTCGAGAGCCTGGCGGTGCCCGTGAAGAGCATGATCGAACCCCATGCTCCCGCGTGCGCGCCTTCAAAACTCCGCAACCGGGTTTACACGGGACCCCAGTAAGCGAGGGGATTTTGCCTCCCCACTCAAAGAGTGCCTGCGTCGTCTTTGTTCTCCTTCTCGTGGATCCATCGGCCTGGTGACAGAACGCATCGCGCGGATGTCGCGTACGAGGTACCCGAGTGCGAATTCTTTACGGGCGGGGCATACGCGAAGGGCCTAGCTATTTCGTGGTCAGTGAAGCCAGGAGAGTGTCCGGGAAGCGACCGGCCATCGGGCCCGTATCTGAGGCCTGCTTAGACTCGACCACATGATCAACGTGGTCAGCGATGCGTACTCGCGCCGGGCAGGGGAATATGCCGAACTCTTCGGGTCGATGAGCGCTGTGCACCCTTCAGATCGCCAGCTTGTGGCGACGTGGGCTGACAGTATCGAGGGCCAGGTAATCGACGCTGGCTGTGGTCCGGGCCAATGGACGAATTTCCTCAGCGAGCTCGGGCTTCCTGCCTGCGGCGTGGATCTGGTGCCCGAGTTCATCGAGCGTGCCCGTCTTGCACATCCCGGCATTCCGTTCCGGGTCGAAAGCCTCAACGCGCTCAATGTTGAAACAGGGACTGTCGGTGGGGTGCTTTCTTGGTACTCACTCATCCACCATGAGCCC
>JAUZGC010000250.1 GCA_030840105.1 Microbacteriaceae bacterium | reverse complement strand
ATCTGGGCTTCAGAGCGATGAGCCGAGCTCACAAGGCCTTGCTGATCGTGTCAGGCGGGCTGATCGGCTGGTCGCTCGGCTCCCTCCCTGTCGTCGAGCTGCATACGATCGGCCGCTCCAGCGGCACATCGCGCTCGACGATGCTGACGGCGCCGGTTCACAGTGACGATCGCTACGTGCTGGTCGCGTCCAAGGGCGGCGATGACCGGCATCCGCAGTGGTACTTGAACCTGGTCGCACACCCCGACATCGAGCTGACCGTGAAAGGGAGAACCATGCCGATGCGGGCACGTACCGCTTCGGCAGAGGAGAAGGCCGAGCTGTGGCCCGCGATCGTCGCCGCCTACCGCGGTTACGAGAGCTACCAGAGGAAGACGGCCAGAGACATCCCGGTCGTCATCTGCGAGCCGCGCTGATCGTTGGGGTGCGGATGCCCGCCCACGTCGCACGCTCCTCCTTCCGCCCACCTCGCACGCTCCTCCTTCCGTCTGCGCCCGCGCGTAACGTGCGCACCTGCGCGACTGGGCGCGCACGTTACGCGCGGGCGCAGACACGTGGATCGAAGGGTTTGGGCGCAAACACGTGGATGGAGCGGGCCACAGCCGGGCGGATGCACCGCCGCGCCTACTCGACGAAGGTGATTTCGACGAGCGGGCTGCCCGCCATCCATGCTTCGAGGTCGACCTGACGCGAGAGCCCTGCCGGATTGCCCGGCTGGTTGAGGTCTCCCACGATCTCGGTGAAGACCCGCCGGCGCTCTGCTTTGTCCGTCACCAACCGAGCGGTCGCCGCAAGATCTGCGACGACCGACCGCTTGAGGTGGAAGGTGAACGCCGGATTGGCCTCCAGGTTCGCGTACCAGTCACGTTTCCCTGGAGAGCCACTCAGGTAGCACCTGCCAGCGGCCCGGTAGAACCAGATCTCGATCCTCCGCGGTACGCCGGACCGGCGCCCGATCGTCGTGATATCCACGGTTCGATCGTGGGCGAGGGCCCGGCGTACCGCTTCCTCCACTCGCTAGAACTCCGTGACGAAGCTCGGCACCCCGATCGCGGCCGACGTCACCGGCGCACCCGTGTCGTTGATGACATGGTCGAGGGTGCCAGCACCCAGCTGCACGGTCAGCACGTCGTGGATCTTCACACCCGGCGTCACGGGAACCTCGAACCCACGCGTCGCATGGAGAGTCGGATCGACGTTCGTGTAGATGTAGCTGCCACCGCCCCACAGTTCATGGGTCGTGACCGAATCCGCAACCTTGTACGCAGCCCAGCCGAGCACTCCGTCGTGCTGCCAGGCGGCCTGGTTCGGCGCGTCATACGGCAACTCGTTCTGGTAGAAGATCGTCTTTCCGTCCTCCCCGTTCCAGATGGTGTTGTACTTCTGGAAGTGCTCCGAGAAAAGGCCGGTCGCGGTCACGTTGTCGCCGTTGACGACGACGCCCGTGTCCGAGGTGTTGACGGTCCAGCCGACGCCCGATCCGTGGTCGGCTCGCCACGCCCAGATGTCGTCGAGGATGACGTTGTCGCTATTGACCTCCAGGCCAACGGTCGCCTTGCCGACGTGCGGCCCACCAACTCGGAAATACACGTCCTGGATGCCCGTCGGGTCGCTCGCGCTGCTCCAACCGTTGTTTGCGCGAGCCTGACCGTTCGCGGCGTGGGTCGAGCCGATCCGCATCAGGGCGGGCGAGTTGACGGTGCCGGCGTCGATCATGATCCCGGCGATGTCGACGCCCTTGACGTCCGCGACGGTGATCGGCACGGCGCCGTTGACGGCGGTGAGTGTGGCGACGCCGAGCCCGAGCACGACCGTGTCGGCGCGCTTGACCTCGATCGAGGTGTCCACGTCATACACACCGGGAGTGAAGATCAGGTTCTTTCCCTGCGCCAGCTGGTTGTTGATGGTTTTCACCGAGTCACCAGGACGCGCGAGGTAGAAGTCCGACAGCGGAATCGCGTGTCCCGGGGTCTGGCCGCTCTCCCAGGTCGTCCCCGTCGAGTTGGTGCGCGCATCCGGAACAAAGACGCTGTACTCGTCGGTGGCCGGGTCGATCACCAGGTATGGCTTCTCTCGGCTGCTCGGGTTGGTCGCCAGCGTCGTGTATGGAGGATTCGGGAAGGACTGCGCCGGTGCACCCTGCACGCCCGCGAACACCTGGTTCCACACGGCGTTGGACCATCCGCCGATCGAGCTGTCCCGAACGAGGTATTGCTGCTGCGACCCGTTGATGATGAAGCCGGTCTTCGAGTCGGCGATGAAGCCGCCGCTCGCGTATTGCGGGCCCGCGGTGCAGTAGTCCATCAGCGTGAGGTTGCCGCCGACGATGTTGACCCTGCGCATGGGCGCCGCTTGCGACGCTGCCCAGAAGTCGCCGGAGGCGCGGCATCCGGTCTCGCCCGTGACGTTGATGGTCAGGTTCGAGATCGACCGCCAGAAGTTGACGAGCGCGAGGCAGTTGTCGGCGCTCAGGCACCGGTTGTAGACGTCGACGTGACCGTTGATGGTGACATCCGTCGGCGACGACCCCAGGCCCGCGACCTCGGTGTAGTAGCCCACCTGGAAGATCAGCGGATGCGCGACCGTGCCATAGGTGCCCGGCTTGAACAGCAGCGTGTAGCGCTCGGTGCCCATCTCGTTGTTGAGCTGTTGGTTCGCGATCGCGTCGACGGTCGCCTGGATGTCGGCGATCGGCATGCTCGGATCGAAGATCCTGACATTCGGGCCGAAGTCGAGCGATCCGGCATGAGCGACGGCGTTGTCAACGGTCGCGGCTGCCTGGTTAGGCGACGCGAGCGCGGGCTGGGCAATCCCAACCGTCGGAAGCGCGATGGCGAGGGCAACGGTGACAACGAGCATGCGACGTGCGGATGCTCGGGCTGCGCGACGCCCGTCTCCGGACTGCGAACGCGGACTGGGGGAAGCATTGAACATTGGCGTACTACCTGCTCTCTTCGTTGAGGCTGACAGTCATTCACCCGCTCGACATTGGCAGGATGCCACTCGCTGAGTCGGGGACGTGCAACGTGACACACACTATTGTTCGGCGAGTTCGCCGGTCAAGGCTTCGCGAGCTACTTGAGCAGGCGTGAGAGCACCCGGTCGGCGAGCGGCTTGCCGCCGGTCTGGCACGTCGGGCAGTACTGGAACGTCGAGTCGGCGAAGATCACCTCGCGCACGGTATCTCCGCAGACCGGGCAGGCTTGACCGGTGCGGCCGTGGACCTGCATGCGGGTGCGCTTGGAGTCCTTGAGCTCCTCGGGTCGCTTGCCGGATGCCGCGGCGATCGCCTCGGCGAGGGTGTCGCGGAGTGCCCGATAGAGCCGTTCCACGTCGTTGGGCGAGAGCGTGGCGGCGAGCGCATACGGAGACATGCGCGCGGCGTGCAAAATCTCATCGGAATAGGCGTTGCCCACCCCGGCGAACACCGCCTGGTCGCGGAGCAGCCCCTTGATGCGCGTGCGGCGGCCCGCGAGGATGCCGGCGAACCTCTCGAGCGTGAAGTCGGATGCCATGGGATCCGGGCCGAGCCGGGCGATACCCGGCACTTCGGCGGCGTCGCGCACCACATAGACCGCGAGCGACTTCTTCGTGCCCGCCTCGGTGAGGTCGAAGCCCGCGCCGTCGTCGAGCCGCACCCGCAACGCAATCGGCGACTTGCCCGGCTTGATCAGCGTCTTCGGCACCTCGTCGTACCAGCGGAGCCACCCCGCGCGAGCGAGGTGGAAGACCAGGTGCAGACCATCCGCCTCAAGGTCGACGAACTTGCCGCGTCGCTCAACCGCGGTGATGCGCCGCCCGGCGAGATCGTAGAGCGGCGGGTCGAACGTCTTCAGCGCCGCGATCGCCGCAACCGACGCGGAGGCGACGGCGCGCCCGATGGCGCGCTCGCGGAGGAAACCGACGAGCGCCTCGACCTCGGGGAGTTCGGGCACTGTTCCATCGTGGCATCCGGCAGCGACATCCGCGTCCCGTTCGCTCGAGATGACGCGTAAGCCGCCCAGCATGATCTCGCGTTGTCTACGCCACCAAGCCTTGTCTACGCCAATAAGAAAGGGACCGCGGCATCCGAACGGATGCAGCGGCCCCTCTCAGTAGCGTCGGATCGACGTTAGGCCATGGTGGCCGTGTCGATGACGAAGCGGTAGCGCACGTCAGACGCGAGGACGCGCTCGTAGGCCTCGTTGATCTGGTCGGCTGAGATCAATTCGATTTCGGAACCCAGGTTGTGCTCGGCGCAGAAGTTCAGCATCTCCTGCGTCTCGCGGATGCCTCCGATGTTCGAGCCAGCGAAGGATCGACGTGCACCGATCAGGGTGAATGCGTGGAGAGACAGCGCCTCGGGCGGAGCGCCAACGTTGACCAAGGCTCCGTCGAGAGCGAGCAGGTTCAGGTACGCGTCAACGTCGATTGGTGCGCTGACCGTGTTCAGGATGAGGTCAAACTGGCCCGCAAGAGCGGTGAAAGTCTCGGGATCCTCGGTGGCGTAGTAGTGGTCGGCGCCGAGGGCGATCCCGTCGTCCTTCTTGCTGAGGGTGCGCGACAGTACGGTCACTTCGGCTCCGAGCGCGTGCGCAATCTTGACGCCCATGTGGCCGAGGCCACCCATGCCCACGACGGCGACCTTCTTGCCCGGGCCTGCGCCCCAGTGCCGAAGCGGAGAGTACGTGGTGATGCCAGCGCAGAGCAGTGGGGCCGCAACGTCGAGGGCGAGGCCTTCGGGCACGTTCACGACGAAGTTTTCGGTCACGACGACGCTAGTGGTGTAGCCACCCTGGGTGATCGTGCCGTCGCGGTCGACAGAACCGTAGGTGAATGTGGGCCCATTCAGGCAGTACTGCTCCTGGCCCGCCTGGCAGTTGGCGCACTCGCCACAGGAGTTCACCATGCAGCCCACGCCGACCCGGTCGCCCACCTTGTGCTTGGTGACCTCGGAGCCGACCTCGGTGACGAATCCGACAATCTCGTGCCCGGGAGCGAGCGGGAACTGCTGGGGGCCCCATTCGCCGCGGACGGTGTGGATGTCGGAGTGGCAAATCCCGGCGTACTTGATGTCGATGAGCACATCGTGCGCTCCGACGTCGCGACGCTCGATCGTGGTCTTCACAAGAGGTTCAGTGGCAGAGGGGGCAGCGTAAGCGGTGACAGTTGTAGACATAGGTTCTTTCGTTGGGATGGATCACGTGGTCCGAATATGCGCCCGCGCAGGGTGCACACTCTGGGCTCTAACGGTCGGCAATTGCCTGGTATTCCAGCATCGCATGTGCGCCCGTACGTAACCTGCGCGCCTGCGCGCGCGGGTGCACACGCACCGCGGGGGCGCAGACACAGATGCAAACGCTGTCCGGTCAGCTCTCGATCGCGTTGAAGATGTCCACATCGGCGCGCCAGAGCCCATCGGCTTCGCGGCGGAAGATGCACACCGATTTGCCCGCTACGTCAATGCTTGAGCCATCCGTCATGCGGACGCGCACAATGCTCCGGCCGATCTCGTACGCGACTCCATCTCCCAGCGAGCGGACCTCCACGCTCTCGAGCTCCAGGTCGTATGCACCCTGATCGAAGTTGCTCTGCCAGACGGCTTGGACGCCTTCGCGCCCGGTGATGACATTCGTCGCCGGTGGCAAGAAGCGAGAGTTGTCAGTCCAGAGTGCCGCCATCGCCGATGCGTCCTTGCTGCGGAACGCCGCCATCGCAGCCTCGTTGAACTGCTTGATCCCCGCTTCGGCTTCGCTCTGGTGGTCTGGTGAGTTGGTCATGTTTCATTTCCTGATCTAGGTATTCGGGGCCGCCATCCGGCTCCCTCGCCGCCCGTGCACGGGTTGCGGCGTATCGGACAACGCGCGGCCGACACGAGAAATTTCGTAAACGGAGAATGTCTCCGGAATTCGCGGTGACTCACCCGCGCCGCGTCTGCGCCCATGCGTGACCTGCGCGCCTACACGCCCGCACTGCGCGGGCGCAGACACCGGATGCTGCGGGCGCGGGCATACGAACCCGTGCGGCTGCGAGTGTGCCCAACTCGTTGGTGAATCGAGCGGGTAGCGTCAAGATCATGGATGTCGCAGCGCCAACCTCTCTCGGACCCGGTCGGCTGGTCGTGGATGCCGCCGAGAACCCGCGTGCAGTGCTGTGGCTGGGTCACGGTGCCGGCGGCGGGATCGAAACACGAGACCTCGCCGCACTCGCGGAAGTGCTGCCGGGGCTGGGCATCACCGTGGTGCGGCACGAGCAGCCGTGGCGGATGGCCGGACGTAAAGTGGCGGCGCGACCAGCGGTTCTGGATGTCGCCTGGCGCGAGACTGCGCCGCTGGTCGAGCAGATCGCCGGCGGGCTACCACTGGTCGT
>JAUZGC010000206.1 GCA_030840105.1 Microbacteriaceae bacterium | reverse complement strand
GTCAGGCCGACCGAGCGACGCTGCGGCACGATCACGCCGTGGCCGCCGAACGCGGCAGTCGAGCGGATGATTGCCCCGAGGTTGCGGGGGTCGGTGATGCCGTCGAGGGCGACGAAGAGCGGCTTCTTGCCGCGGCTGAACGTGAGGTCGAGCAACTCCATCGGGTGCGCGTACTCATATGGCGGGACCTTGAGCGCGACACCCTGGTGCACGGAGTCGCGGCCGGCCAGGCGGTCGAGCTCTGGGCGCATGACCTCCAGGACCGGGATGCCACGTCCCGTGGCGATCGAGAGCGTCTCCTTGACCCGGTCATCCATCTCAATGCGCGCTGCGATGTAGAGCGCCGTCGCCGGGATCTTGGCCCGCAGCGCCTCGAGGACGGAGTTGCGTCCCGTGACGACCTCGCTCTCGTCGGTCTGCTTGGTGCGGCGCGTGTTACTGCGGGGCGCCGAATCCTGCCGGCCGTCGCGACCGTCTCGGCTGGTACGACCGCCGGCCTGATCCTTGCCGCCCGCAGCGGCGTACCGCTCCTTGGCCGCCTTGGCCTTGCCCGCGGGATGGTACGGGCGATCCTCCGCCTTGGGGGTCGGACCCTTGCCCTCGAGTGCCTGTCGTCCCTGGCCGCCTGAGCCGACCTGCGGACCACGCTTGGTCTTGCGCACAGCGCCCGGGCGGGGCTTTCCGCCGGTGTTCTTCACGATTCAACACTCCAATGCGCACCCGTTGGGGTGTCTTCGATGGTGACTCCGGCTGCCGTGAGTTCGTCACGAATCCGGTCGGCTTCCGCGAAATCGCGGTTGGCGCGGGCGGCCTGTCGATGCTCGATCAGCCGCCCGACAAGGGCGTCGAGTGCGACGCGAGCGGGGGCATCCGCCGTCACCCGCCACTGCGGGGACAGGGGGTTGATTCCGAGCACGTTGGTCATCGCCACGACGTGCCCGCGAGCGGATGCCGCGGCCGCGAGATCCTCCGCGTCGAGGGCTGCGTTGCCTGCCCGCACGGTCTCGTGCAGCACGGCGAGCGCCTGCGGGATCGCGAGATCGTCGTCCATGGCCTCACCGAACGCCTCGGGGATGACCTCGGCACCGGAGCCGGCGAAGCGCGTGCCGACCAGTCGACGGTCGACCCGGTCGAAGAACCCGGCAATGCGGTCGAGCGCGGCCTCGGCCTCGGCGAGCGAGCCGTCCTGGAAGTCCATGGTCGAGCGATAATGCGCCGAACCCAGGAAGTACCGCACGACGAGCGGACGAGCCCGGCTGAGCAGGTCGACGGCGTACACCGAGTTGCCCAGCGACTTGCTCATCTTCTGTCCGTTGACATTGACGAGCCCGTTGTGCACCCAATAGTTGGCGAAAGCGTCGCCGGCCGCCGTCGATTGAGCGAGCTCGTTCTCGTGGTGCGGAAAGCGCAGATCGAGGCCCCCGCCGTGGATGTCGAAGTTCGCGCCGAGGTAGCGCGCCGACATCGCCGAACACTCGATGTGCCAGCCGGGGCGACCCCGGCCCCACGGACTCGGCCAGGATGCCGACTCCGGCTCGTCTGCCTTGTGGCCCTTCCAGAGGGCGAAGTCGCGCGGGTCTCGCTTGTCGCGCGGATCGGCGTCGGCCGCCGCTTCCATGTTGTCGACGCTCTGCCTGGTGAGTTCACCGTAGGCCGACCAGCCGGTGACGTCGAAGTAGACGTCGCCCGATCCGTCGGCCGCGGCGTACGCGTGCCCGCGCTCGATCAGCCGGGCGATGATCTCCTGCATCTGCTGGATGCTCGCTGTCGCGCGCGGCTCGTACGTCGGCGGCTGCACGCCGAGGGCCGTGTACCCGGCCGTGAACTCGAGCTCGTAGCGGTAGGCGAGCGCCCACCACTCTTCCTTGCCACCGGATTCCTGCTCTGCCGCCGCATTGACGAGGATCTTGTCGTCGATGTCGGTGACGTTGCGCACGAGCGTGACGTTGTAGCCACGGTAGTTCAGCCAGCGGCGCAGCTGGTCGTAGACGAGCGCCGACCGAAGGTGGCCGATGTGCGGGGACGACTGCACCGTCGGCCCGCAGACGTACATGCCGACCGATCCGTCCTGAATGGGGACGAAGTCACGCAAGGCCTGGACCTTGGTGTCATAGAGTCGCACGTTCACTCCCCTAGCCTACGGGCGCCCGGGGCCCCATTACGCTCGCTGGCTGGGAGTGCGCCGGCCCGGAAGCCACGTGCGGGAAAGTCGCGTGCAGAAAAACACAGCGCCGTCGCGATCGCGGTCACACCCTCACCACGCCCGGTGAATCCCAGGCCGTCGGTGGTTGTCGCCGAGACGCTCACCGGGGCCCCGAGGATCCCCCCGAGCAGCGCCTCGGCCTCGGCTCGTCTGGCGGCGAAGCGCGGCCGGTTTCCGATCAGCTGCACCGATACGTTCCCGATCCGGAATCCCGCGCCCTCCAGGATGCCGCGCGTGTGGCGCAAGAATACCTCGCCATGGGTTCCGTCGAACTGTGGATCACTCGTGCCGAAGACGCTGCCGATGTCGCCCAGGCCCGTAGCCGTGAGTAGCGCGTCCGTTATGGCATGCGCGACGGCATCGCCATCGCTGTGCCCGGCGAGACCGGCCTCGCCTGGCCAGTACAAGCCGGCCAGCCAGAGTTCCGTGTCGTCATCGAACGCGTGCGTGTCTGTCCCGATCCCGATCCGTGAAGCGACGGGCCCCGTCGCGCACAGGTCCTCCGCCCGGAGTCGGTCAGCCGGTGTCGTGATCTTGAAGGCGAGCGGATCGCCCTCGACGAGAGACACGTGGTAACCCGCGTCGACTACGAGGGCCGCATCATCCGTGAATTCCTTTCGCGCGGCCTCATACGCCGCGAGAATGTGCGCGCGCGGGAATCCCTGCGGGGTCTGCACGGCGGTGAGTTCAGACCGATCAACCGTCTCGCGGATGTCGCCAGCGGCATCCATTCGCTTGATGGTGTCGCTGACCGGGAGGCCGGGGATCACGCCGTGGCCGAGCCGGGAGACTTCTGACACAACAGAGTCGAAGAGCGCGCTCGGCGTCAACGCCCTCGCCGCATCGTGCACGAGCACGACCTCCACGGACGGACGGATGACCGCGAGCCCGGCAGCGACGGACGCCTGGCGAGTCTCGCCACCGGCCACCACATCGACGCGGTCACGCGCTTCCGCCGCAACGCCGTGCGTAATCGACTCTGCAGCCGAGAGCAGTTCGGCGGGCGCCACGACGACCGCCTGCACAGGCTCGGCCATGCCGAAGACGGCATGCACGGCGCGCCCAAGGACCGTCGTGCCCGCGATCTCGACAAACGCCTTGGGCAGGTCGGCGCCGAGGCGCGTGCCGCTGCCCGCAGCGACCACGATGACCGCAACGCGGGGCTCGACCGAACTACTCATGTCGTCGAGCGTAGCGGGGTCGCCAGCGAGCGACCGTGGTCAACAAACCACTACGACGCAAGAACCTCGTCGAGAACGGTGGATGCCTTCTCTTCGTCGGTCTTCTCGGCAAGAGCAAGCTCGGAGATCAGGATCTGCCTGGCCTTCGCCAGCATCCGCTTCTCACCGGCCGACAGACCGCGATCCTGGTCGCGCCGCCACAGGTCACGAACGACCTCTGAGACCTTGATCACATCACCGGAAGCAAGCTTCTCCAGGTTCGCCTTGTAACGGCGAGACCAGTTGGTCGGCTCCTCGGTGAACGGAGCGCGCAGGACCTCGAACACGCGGTCGAGACCCTCCTTGCCGATCACGTCGCGCACACCAACAAGGTCGACATTCTCAGCCGGGACCTCAATTGTCAGGTCACCTTGAGTCACATTGAGCTTGAGGTAGAGCTTCTCTTCACCCTTGATGATTCGCTTCTTGACCTCAGTAATAGTTGCAGCACCGTGGTGGGGATAAACGACGGTTTCGCCAACCTCGAAAAGCATAGATTAGTGTCCCTTCAGCAACCTCTAGGATACCACAGCGGGCAAGTGGTAAGGTTCGCCCTGCCCGCTCTGGCGGGCCTCGCCGATAGGCTAAACTCGAAGCGCATTCCGCTCGTCCAGGGGTAGTTCCACGCCCCGGCGGAACGACTTGGAGGGTTTTGTGAGAGCTCGTATCGCGACATCCGTCGTCCTGGCGATTGGCATCGCGCTCGGGACATCCGGATGCGGTTTCTTCGCTCCGCAGACCACCACGAAACACTACGACGCGAGCGATGGGGTCAGCGTCACGGTCGGGAAGATCGGCGTGCGCAACGCCATGCTCTTCTCGAAGAACGGCGAGCTGGCGAACCTCGTCGTGACGCTGGTCAACCTGGGCACCAGCACGGTTCGACTCGAGATCCAGCACGGAACCGGCTCAGAAGCGAAGAACTCGTTCGTGACCATCCCGGCGGATGCCACCGTGCAGCTCGGCTCGCCTGGCGACCACACAGTGGACCTCTCCGGGATCAACGCAAAGCCCGGCAGCCTCTACCCCGTCTTCTTCCAGTACGGCAATGAGACCGGACAGCAGGCGCTCGTGCCGGTGCTCGACGTCACCTGGCCCGAGTACAAGGGCCTCCTGCCGACGCCCACACCCACTCCTACGCCCACGCCGAGCGCGACAGCGATGCCGACGCCGACCGCGGGCCCGTAACCCATCGCGGGCTACGCGTTAAAGCGGTAGCCCAGCCCGCGTACCGTCACAAGCATGGATGGATCCGACGGGTTCTCCTCGATCCGCGAACGGATGCGCTTGATGTGCACGTCGAGCGTCTTCGTGTCCCCGAAGTAGTCGGTCCCCCACACGCGGTCAATCAGCTGGCCGCGGGTCAGGACGCGTCCCGCGTTGCGCAGCAGCAGCTCGAGCAGTTCGAATTCCTTCAGGGGCATGGAAATTTCGGTTCCCGAGACCGTGAGCGTGTGCCGGTCGACATCCATCCGTACCCGGCCGGCCTCGAGAATGTTGTCGTCCTCGACATCCTCCAGCTCGACGCGGCGACGCAGCACTGCGCGGATGCGCGCGAGCAGCTCCCGGCTCGAATACGGCTTGGTCACGTAGTCGTCGGCACCTAACTCGAGCCCGACGACGATGTCGACCTCCGAATCCTTGGCGGTCAGCATGATGATCGGCACGGCGGAGCGGGTACGGATCTCGCGACAAACCTCGGTTCCCGACATCCCGGGCAACATGAGGTCGAGCAGCACCAGGTCGGGTCCGATGCGATCGAACTCGCTGACCGCGGTCGGCCCGTCTTCGGCGACAGTCACCTCGTAGTCTTCGCGACCGAGCAGGAAGGCAAGCGGCTCACTCAGGGCCGCCTCATCCTCGACGAGCAGGATGTGGGTCACGTGGGTTCTCCTAACGACGGGAGCGCCGCAGCATTATGCGACGCCTCGGGCAACCGAATGGTGAACGTGGATCCGTGCCCCGGCTGAGACCAGACGCGGATGTCTCCACCGTGATTCTGCACCGCGTGCTTGACGATCGCTAAACCGAGGCCTGTACCACCGGTATGCCTGGAGCGAGCCTGGTCGACGCGGAAGAAACGCTCGAACACGCGGTCGAGGTCCTCCTCCGGGATCCCCTCACCCTGGTCCGTGACGGCGATCTCAACGACGCCATCCGTCGTTCGCACGCCGATCCCCACCCGCGAGTTACTGGGCGAGTACTGGATCGCGTTCGAGATGAGGTTGTGCACCGCCACGATGAGCAGCGTGCCGTCCCCATAGACCTGGGCGGTCTTGTCGCCACGCGTGGCGAGCTCGATCCCCTTGGACTCCGCGGCGACCCTGTTCTGTTCGATCGCCGCGGTGACGACACGGTCGACGCGCACAAGTTCGGCGTGCGTGAGCGCATCCGCTGCCTGCAGACGGGAGAGTTCGATGATGTCCTGCGTGATACGGGCGAGGCGGGCGGATTCCTCGCTGAGGCGCTTCGCGAAGCGGCGGACCTGATGGGCGTCGGCCGAGGCCGTATCGAGCGCCTCGGCAAGCAGGCTGACGGCGCCGATCGGGGTCTTGAGCTCATGGCTGATGTTCGCAACGAAGTCCCGGCGAACATTCTCGAGTCGGAATGATTCGGTGTGGTCCTCCGCGAGCAGCAGGATGTAGCGAGAGCCGAGCCGCGCGACGCGGACGCTCAGGTGGATGTTCGCATCGCCGAACGGACCCCGGGCGAGCTCGAGGACATCCGTGATCGGTTCGCCGGTGCGTCGTACGCGATCGACGAGGGTGATGAGCTGCGGGTGCACGAGCGCCTGATTCCAGACGAGGCCGATTGCGAGTGCGCCCGGCGACGCCTTGATTACGTTGTTGGACGGATCGAGTACCACGCCTGCCGACTCAAGGGCGTCGATGACCTGGTCAACGCCGTCGGGAACGGCGGGGCTCACCACCGCCACGGCATGTGCACCCCGGCGAGCAGCCACATAGAGAATCGCGACGAATCCAGCACCGACTACGAGGCCAAGTGCCAGAGACAGCAGCACCAACCACGTGGAGTCCATATCGACAAGAGTACTGACCCGCCGATGCCGTTCCCACGCTTTACACCCCCGACGGCGGTACTTTGGATAGTGTTCAGGCTTGCGGCACCAAATGTTAACCCGTCAGCGACATCATGAGCGACGGGGTCAGTGGACCCCGGGTGTCCGTGCGCGCGCACGCTCCGCCAGGAAGGGCCAGGAAATCAATGCGTGAAGTATTCCAGCAGGAGCTACGAGAAGTCCAAGATCGTCTCGTTGAGATCGCGGGCCTCGTCGTCATCTCCATCGAGAATGCGACGCAGGCGTTCAACAACTCGGACGTCTCGCTGGCCGACACGGTCATCGCCGACGACAACAAGATCGACGAGCTGACCGTTCTGCTCGACGAACTGGCCATCCAGATTCTCGCTCGCCAGCAGCCGGTCGCCCGTGACCTGCGCATCGTCGTGAGCACCCTGCGTATCAGTGCCTCGCTCGAGCGGATGGGCGACATGTCAGAGCACATCGCCCAGCTCGCGCGCTACCGCTTCCCCGACAAGGTGGTTCCGAAGGGCCTGCGTAGCACCTTCGCCGAGATGGGCCGCCAGGACGTCATCATCGCGACCAAGCTTGCTGAGCTGCTCAAGACGCAGCGCCTCGAGCTTGCCGACGAGATCCTGAAAGAGGACGACCTGGTCGACGAGCTGCACGCAAGCGTGTTCGAGAAGGTGCTCGGCGAGTCTTGGAAGGGGCAGGTCGTCGACACGGTGGATGCCACACTCGCCTCGCGCTACCACGAGCGTTTCGCAGACCACGCGGTCTCCATCGCCAAGAAGGTGCAGTACCTGGCGACGGGCGACTGGGCGCCGGAGGCATAGCTCCTTAGCGGCCCGAACCCTGCGCCGCCACTGCGGCAGCGCCAGCGGCCGCGGCCTCCGGGTCGAGGTACTCGCTCGGCCCGATCGGACGGAAGTCCGCATCCAGCCGGTAAACAAGCGGGATGCCGGTCGGAATGTTGAGCTCGGCGATGTCGTCATCCGAGATGTTGTCCAGGTGCTTGACCAAGGCGCGCAGCGAGTTGCCGTGCGCCGTGACGAGCACGGTCTTGTCCGCAGCGAGATCGACGGTGATGTCGGATTCCCAGTAGGGCAGCATCCGCTCGACGACGTCCTTGAGGCATTCGGTCCGCGGCAGGTCAGCGCCGAGCCCCGCATACCGCGGGTCGTGCGCCTGCGACCACTCGCTGTCATCGCTGAGCACGGGCGGCCGCACGTCGTATGACCGACGCCACAGCTGGAACTGCTCTGGACCATAGGTGGCGAGCGTCTCGGCCTTGTCGAGACCCTGGAGCGCGCCATAGTGGCGCTCGTTGAGGCGCCAGGAACGCTTGACGTCGATCCACAGCCGGTCGGCGACCTCGAGCGCGAGATTCGCGGTCTGAATCGCACGCGTCAGAACCGACGTGTACAGGATGTCCGGGTGAAGCCCAGACTCGGCGAGCAGCTCGCCCGCGCGCTTCGCTTCGGCGACACCCTGGTCGCTGAGTCGCACGTCGACCCATCCGGTGAAGAGGTTCTTTTGGTTCCATTCACTGTTGCCGTGGCGGAGGAGGATCAGGGTGTAAGGCGCGGACATGCCTTCCACTCTACTGAGTTGGGATACTGGTTAAATGCCGTCAGGATCCACTCCATGCCCGCGGTAGTCGGCACGGTTACGCGCGGAACGACGAACACCAATCGCCTGCGCCGCATCGACCGCTGGATCGCGACCCTGCCGATCCTGCGGTACTCTGTCGACCCTCTCGTGGTCGACTTAGGCTACGGCGCGAGTGGCGTGACGGCCCTGGAATTGCACCAGAGGCTGACGAGCGCACGGGCGGATGTCGAGGTGCTCGGGATCGAGATCGAGCCGGGCCGCGTCCGCACGGCCACCGAACAGCTGCGCGCCGTCCGCGCCGGGCAGACGGGGTTCGCGCAAGACGCCCGGGTCGGGTTCGCACTCGGTGGATTCGAGGTGCCGCTGCCGGACGACCGCCGCGCCGCGGTCATCCGTGCCTTCAATGTGCTGCGCCAATACGACGAGGGAGCGGTGCTCCCGGCCTGGCGCCGACTCGTCACGCGGCTGCAGCCGGGCGGAGTGCTCATCGACGGCACCTGTGACGAGATCGGACGGATCGCCAGCTGGGTGGATGTCGGTGCCGACGGCCCCCGTCACTTGACGATCTCGCTCAGGCTCGCCAGCCTCGAGTGGCCGTCGACCGTCGCAGAGCGACTCCCGAAGATCCTGATCCACCGCAACGTCGACGGCGAGCTCGTGCACCAACTCATGGCCGACCTCGACCGGCACTGGCAGTACAACGCGGCGCTCGCGACGTATGGAGCGACGCAGCGCTGGCTCGCGACAGTGCAGGGGCTGAAGGATGCCGGCTGGCCGGTGCAGGCCGGCCGCACCCGGTGGAAGCTCGGCGAGCTCACCGTACCGTGGGCATCGGTCGCACCCCGCGACTTCGCCTGGGCCTAACGCGGGCTGTGCCGGGTGACCGCACCCAGGCGCGGCAGGCGTGGAACGTTCGCCTCGGCTCCCGCCTCGGGCGGCACGACGACCTCCTGGGCGGCCGATACGGCGACGCCGTCGGCATCCACCTGGAGCGTTGCCGTGGGGTCCGTCGACCGCTTGACCACGGCGAGCGCGATTGGGCCGAGCTCGTGGTGCAGCGCGCTCGATGTCACGACGCCGACCTCTCGATGCTCACCGTCACGCTCGACCGAGACCACGCTCCCCTTGCCGGGAATCACGCCATCCGAGCCGTCGAGGTGAAGCATGACGAGGCGGCGCGGCGGGTGCCCGAGGTTATGCACCTTGGCGACCGTCTCCTGCCCGCGGTAGCAGCCCTTGTTGAGGTGCACGGCGGTGCGCAGCCAGTCGAGTTCGTGCGGGATGGTCTTCTCGTCGACCTCGGTCGCGAATCGCGGCCGCCAGGCGGCGATCCGCAGCGCCTCGACCGCGAGGATGCCCGCCACGGCGAGCTCTCCGGATGCCGCGCGAGCGACGATCGCGTCCAGCTCCGCGCGCGGCACGAGAACCTCGCTCCAGCTCCACCCGGCGCCGGGGTGCTCCCCCGCCGCATACTGGTACCCGCCGCGGACGACGGCCCGCCACGGGTCCTGCCAGACAAGGTCGACCCCGTTGGGTGCGGCAACGGGCAGGTCAAGCGCGCCGAGCGTGCCGATGGTCGCAAAGTCGTCGCTTCGATCCGCGAGTTCGACGCGCAGCATGAAACGCATCTTGTCGAGCCACGCGAGCAGCCCGGCCGCTTCGTCGTGTTCGACCAGCATCCAGAGCACTTCGCCGTCTTCGAAGAGGCGCACTGCGTGCTCGATACGCCCCGTCAGGTCAAGCAGCAGCGTCTCCGACGACTCGCCAGCGTCGAGCCCGCTAAGGCTCTGGCTCGTGATCGAGTTGAGCCAGCTCAGCCGGTCGGGACCGCTGATCGTGAGTACCGCACGGTTACCGAGGTCGACGATCGCGCTGCCGTCTGCGAGCCGCCGTTGCTCGGTGACCAGGTTGCCGTAGTGCGCGGCGATGCCGGCGTCGCGGCCGGTCGCCTCGACGGCGCCGGGGAGCGAAAGGAATGGATTCGTCATGTCTGCCTCAATCAACCTTGGCCAGTCGCCCTGATGCGTGCGTGCGCAGATCCTGACCGAGCGCCGCAATGTCCCAGGCCCAGAGCAGGTGATCCTCTACGAGACCGTACAGGCGTGTCGCGGCGGCATAGTCCTTGGCCCCTGCCGTGCGCATGACGGCATCCGTCGCCAGATCGATGCGCGGGCCCTTGATCCGGCCGAGGTAAAGCTCGCTGACGCCATCCGGATGCACGAGAGACACCTCGAGATCGAATCCGCCGTCTGCGTTCCGGAGCGTCTCCACCGACTCGGCGGTCGCGAACGGCCGGGGGCCGACGCTCGGGAGCATTGCGGGGCCGGGGTCGCCTTCGGTGAGCGGACGCCCGAGGCGCCAGTATCCGGTCTCCGTGACCAGCGGCGTGAGGTCGTCGTCGAGGACCCACGTGTACGAGTTGTAGTTGAGGTGCGGCAGGCCGTCGTGGCTGAAGCTGATCCGCTGCCCGAATTCGCGCTGCACGCTGGCGTCGCCCAGCTTGTAGTCGAGCACCCCGGAGCCCTCCCAGACACCGAGCAGCCACGACAGCGGCACGAGCTCGGCCGGCAGGCCGGTGGGAATCTCGATCATGGCAAGCGGGGCCGAGGCGCCTAGCGCTGCCCCTTGAAGAGGTTGTAGACGACCACGACGGAGACCCCGGCGATCGCCAGACTTGCCAGCGCGAGGAGGCCGACAAAGAAGAGTTCGAGCGTCACAAGCATGGAACGAGTCTAGTCGTTCCGTCGCTCAGCGCCCGAGCGCCACCAGGCTCAGGATGCCGATGGCGATCGCAAGCACAAGACTGGCCCCGACGATGCTCGCCGCCAGTCGGTCAACGAAACCGCGCTTCTCCTGCGTCGCCAGCTGGATGCACAAGGCACCGATGGTGCAGCCCGCGAGCGTGAGTCCCAGCCAGGCCGCGTATTCGGATGGCGGAGAGAAGATCCCGATCGCAATAGCGCCAAGTGCCGCGGCAGCCCAGACGACGACAATGCTGCTCCACCGCGTCGCTGGGCTGAGGTCCTCTGTCGTCATCACCCTCCCATTGTGCCCCGTGCGCACCTCCCGCTGCGCTGGGCCCACTGGCAAGTCCGCTAGGATTGCGGGCACAGCACGTTCAGGAGGATTGCGTGGCGCAGTTGTTGATCCTGACCCCTGCGGTCGACGCGGAGGTTCTGCCTGCGCTTGCGCTCCTGAGCCACCGCGTGCGGCAGATCCCTGCGGAGCCGGCTTCGCTCGTGAACGCCCCGAGCTGTGACCTTATTTTCGTGGATGCTCGCCGCGACCTCGCCAGCGCCAAGTCGCTGTGCAAGATACTGACCACCACAGGGATCAACGTTCCTCTGCTGTTGATCCTGACCGAAGGCGGCCTCACCGCGGTGAGCGCCGACTGGGGCGTCAACGACGTCGTGCTCGATTCCGCGGGTCCTGCCGAAGTGGATGCGCGCATCCGCCTCTCGGTCGGGCGCCAGACCCAGGAGCACTCGCAGACCAAGATCCAGGCCTCCGGTGTGACGATCGACGAGGCCAGCTACTCGGCGAAGGCTCACGGACGCCAACTCGACCTGACCTTCAAAGAGTTCGAACTCCTTCGCTTCTTTGCGACGCATCCGTCCCGCGTATTCACGCGCGAGCAGCTGCTCAGCGAGGTGTGGGGTTACGACTACTTCGGTGGAACGCGCACGGTCGACGTGCACGTGCGGCGCCTGCGGGCCAAGCTGGGCGACCTCGAGTCGCTCATCGGTACAGTTCGCAACGTCGGCTACCGGTTCAACGTGTACGAAGAAGACAATGACCGACTCGCTTCGCCTCTCCGTTCCTGACCTGACGAACCCGGCGGAAGCCGTCGGCTTCTATCGGGTGGCGGATGCCGCTCTCGACGTTGACGGCTACGACCCGTTCAACGAGCAAGCGCGGCTGGATGTGGAGTCCGGGCGGCGCACGCCCGTCGTCGCGACCGTCTGGTCTGAGGAGGAGCACGGCCGGCCCATCGGAGCGGCGATCGTCGGACGCAATGAGCTCGACCTCGTGATCGACCCGCTGTTCCGCGGGAAGGGCTTCGGCGGGGTCGCCCTGGAAGGCATCCTCGCAACCACGCCGGGCGAGCTCACCGCGTGGTCGCACGGGGACCACCCGGCAGCGCGACTCCTCGCCGAACGAACCGGGTTCACGGCCGTGCGCACGTTGCTACAGCTGCGGCTCGATCCGCTTGCCGATGCCGTAGCCGACGCGGAGCCCATGGCGACCGCCGCGCAGCCAACGGACGGCGTAACCATCTCGGCATTCGACCCGAACACGGACGAGGCGGCCTGGGTCGAGCTGAATGCGCGCGTCTTCGCGTCGCATCCTGAACAGGGCAAGCTCACGATCGACGACCTGCGCGCACGCGAGGCCGAGCCGTGGTTCGATGCCGGCGACTTCCTCCTCGCCCGCGCCGCCGACGATAACGGCGACGGCCGCATGATCGGGTACAACTGGCTCAAGATCGAACCGGGCGCCGAGGACGGCGAGATCTACGTGATCGGCGTGGATGCGGCATCCGCCGGCCGTGGTCTCGGCCGCCGTCTGATGCGCGCGGGTCTGGCCCGCCTTGCCGAGCGCGGCTGCACTTTCGCAACCCTGTATGTCGAGGCGGACAGCGAGGCAGCCGTGCACCTCTACCGCTCACTCGGCTTCGTCGACCACACGGTCGATGTGCAATACCACCGCTCCGCCTAGCAACTTCCTTCGCGGACGTCGCACACCCTCGTCCTCGATGCAATGATGAAGGAATGGACGGCGAAAACATCCTTCTCGACACCGGGCTCGGGAGCGACTTCGATGACGACTTCGCGCCGTTCGTCTACGAGAACGACCCGAGCCTCCCCGCGGACCGCTACCTCGACCGCGAACTGAGCTGGCTCGCCTTCAACCAGCGAGTCCTCGAGCTGGGTGAGGACCCCGACTTGCCGTTGCTCGAGCGCGCGAATTTTCTCGCGATCTTCGCAAGCAACCTGGATGAGTTCTTCATGGTCAGGGTGGCCGGCCTCAAGCGCCGCATCCTGACCGGCCTCGCGGTTCCAACCAATGTCGGCAGGGCACCGCTGGACGTGCTCGCCGACATCTCGGACAAGGCGCATGAGCTGCAGGCCAGGCATGCGGCCGTGTACCGAGAAGTCGTCTTTCCCGCGCTCGAAGAATCCGGTATCACGATCGCCAGCTGGAGCAGCCTCGATGAGGGCGATCGCGCGCAGATGCGCGAGATCTTCTCTCAGCAGATCTTCCCTGTGCTCATGCCGCTCGCCGTCGATCCCGCGCACCCGTTCCCCTACATTTCCGGGCTCTCCCTGAACCTCTCCGTTCGCGTGCGGAACTCCCGCACCGGCAAAGAGCAGTTCGCGCGTCTCAAGGTGCCGCAGATGTTGCCGCGGTTCGTGCGGATCGACCAGCGCGAGTCCGTCGAGCAGATGCGCTTCATCCCGCTGGAGGAGCTCATCGCCAACCATCTGGGCGACCTCTTCCCCGGCATGGAGATACTCGACCACCACGTGTTCCGCGTGACGCGCAACGAGGATGTCGAAGTCGACGAAGACGAAACCGAGAACCTCATCCAGGCACTCGAGAAAGAGCTGCTCCGGCGCCGCTTCGGGCCGCCCATCCGCCTCGAGGTCACGGACGACATGGACCCGGTCACGCTCGGGCTGCTCGTACGAGAGCTCGACGTCACCGAGCAGGAGGTCTACCGCCTGCCGTCGCCGCTGGATCTCGGCGGACTGTTCGATCTGGTCAAGATCGATCGCCCCGACCTGCACTACCCGAACCACGTGCCGACGACGCCCGCGCAGCTCATGCCACGCGAGCCCAACGCGCAGCCGGATGTCTTCGCCTCGGTCGCACGGCAGGACATCCTGCTGCACCATCCGTACGAGTCGTTCGCCACGAGCGTGCAGGCCTTCCTTGAGCAGGCCGCGGCGGATCCGCACGTGCTCGCCATCAAGCAGACGCTGTACCGCACCTCGGGGGACAGCCCGATCGTCGAGGCCCTCATCGACGCGGCCGAGTCCGGCAAGCAGGTGCTGGCCCTCGTCGAAATCAAGGCGCGCTTCGACGAGCAGAACAACATCTCCTGGGCGCGCAAGCTCGAGAAGGCGGGTGTTCACGTCGTCTATGGTCTCGTCGGACTCAAGACACACTGCAAGCTCGCCCTCGTCGTGCGCCAGGAGAAGGGCGTGCTCAAGCATTACAGCCACATCGGCACCGGCAACTACAACCCCAAGACGAGCCGCCTGTACGAGGATCTCGGCCTGCTCACCGCGGATGACCAGGTCGGCAAGGACCTCACCCGCCTGTTCAACGAGCTCTCCGGGTACGCCATCGAGAAGAAGTTCAAGCGGCTTCTGGTTGCGCCCCTGCACCTGCGCAAAGGCCTGCTCAAGCGCATCGAGACCGAAACGGCCAACGCGAAGGCCGGGCTCCCGTCAGGCATCCGGATCAAGCTCAACTCCATCGTCGATGAGGCCGTGATCGACGCGCTCTACCGCGCGAGCGAGGCCGGCGTACCCGTCGACCTGTGGGTACGCGGAATCTGCGGGCTCCGGCCGGGCGAGCCCGGGCTCAGCTCCAACATCCGTGTACGGTCCATTCTCGGCCGCTATCTCGAGCACTCGCGGATCTTCTCATTTGCGAATAACGGTGATCCGCAGGTTTTCATCGGCAGTGCCGACCTCATGCACCGTAACCTCGACCGCCGGATCGAAGCCCTTGTGCGCCTGACCGATCCCGTACATCTGGGTTCACTTGACGCCCTGTTCGATCGCGCGTTCGACGAGGGCACCTCGGCGTGGTCGCTTGACGCCGAGGGGGTGTGGACCCGCCATCACCTCAGCGATTCCGGCCAGCCGCTCGAGGACCTGCAAAATAGGCTCATGCACGAGATCAGCCAGCGGCCACGCACAGGACACAGGCGTTGAACGGAGCCATCTACGCGGCAGGCGCGGTGTGTTGGCGCGTCGTCGACGGCAAACTCATCGTGCTCGTCATCCACCGCACGCGGTACGGCGACGTCACGCTCCCCAAGGGCAAGGTCGACCCCGGCGAGACACTGCCCCAGACCGCGGTTCGCGAGATCGAAGAGGAGACCGGGCTGAAGGTCGCACTCGGCGTTCCGCTGGGGGTCTCCGACTATCCGCTCGCGAGCGGACGCAACAAGATCGTGCACTACTGGTCCGCCGAGGTGACCGATGAGGCAATCGCGAAGTCGACCTTCCTGCCCAATAGCGAGGTTGCGGCGCTCGAGTGGGTGACGATCAAGAAGGCGCGCAGCTACCTCACGTACGAGCGCGACGTCGAGATCCTTGAGACCTTCGCGAAGCTCGCCGACGAAGGTGTCACGAGCACCTTCGCGATCATCGCGCTTCGCCATGGCAAGGCCGTTGCGCCATCGTCGTGGAGTGGACCGGATGCGACGCGCCCGCTCACGGAGCGAGGTGTCCAGCAGGCGGCAACCAACGTGGCGACGATCGAGGCGTGGCGACCGCGCACGATCCTCACCAGCCCTGCCGTGCGCTGCGTGGCGACCGTGGCTCCCCTGGCCGCGACAACCGGAATCAGGCCCAAGCAGAAACCCCATCTCAGCCAGGATGCCTACGAAGCCGGAAGCGCCAACGTGCGCGACGTCGTCGGCAAGCGCGTGCGCGCCCGCAAGACGGCGGTGCTCTGCAGCCACGGCCCCGTCCTGCCGGAGATCCTGCGCGAGGTGGCGCTCGCGACGGGGACCGTGCCCGGCTCGTACCTGGGCAGCGCGAGCGACCTGCCGACCGGGGGCTTCTCGGTCATCCATCTGTCTGCGACCAATCCGAGCTCCGGCATCATCGCGATCGAAACCCACTCACCCCGCGTCTGACCTCGAGAAGCACTATCACTTGGGCTGAGCATCTGCTTGGAACAAACGATCGGATCGCCCTACGGCCACGCTCCGTTCACCTTCCGTTTACCAAAGCCGGGGAGATTGGTAAAGCGTTCCGGCTAGCGTCGCACGCGGGTCAAGCACCGACCCAGTCCTGTCATTCATCCCCGGAAGGGATCCTTGTGAATCTCAAGCGTTACGGCGTCGCCGTGGCCATCCTCGCCACAGCCGCCATCTCTCTGACCGCGTGTGCGTCCAACGAGGCAGCCCCTGCCGCCACGTCGACATCGTCAGCTACCAGCACCCCCGCGACCGGAACCTTGAACGGTTCCGGCTCGAGCGCGCAGGCCAACGCCGAGACCGCATGGGTCGCCGGCTTCCAGGAGGCTAACCCCGCTGCGACGATCAACTACGCGTCGGTCGGTTCTGGCGCGGGCGTCGCGGCCTTCATTTCGGGTGGCATGCAGTTCGCCGGGTCGGATGCAGCTCTGACTGACGCACAGCTCGCGGGAACCTTCACTGGTTGCGCTGCAGGCGCAAAGGGCATCGACATCCCGAACTACATCGCCCCGATCGCTGTTGCGTTCAACCTGAAGGGCGTCAAGACGCTCAACCTGGACGCGACCACGATCGCCAACATCTTCAACGGCAAGATCAAGACGTGGAACGACCCGGCGATTGCCGCCGACAACCCCGGAGTCACGCTCCCGGCGACGGCGATCGTCCCGGTTCACCGCTCCGACTCGTCTGGAACCACCAACAACTTCACGGATTACCTCGCCAAGGCTGCTCCTGCCGCATGGCCGCAGGCCGCGAACAACGTCTTCCCGTACCCGGGCGAGGCCGCTGCTCAGAACGCGGGCGTGGCGTCCGCCGCTGAGGCAGCCGAGGGTTCCATCGCCTACCTCGAGGCATCGAACACCGGCACGCTGAGCGTTGCCAAGCTGAAGGTTGGCAGCACCTACGTCGCTTACACCCCAAAGGCTGCTGCGGCAGTTGTCGACGCGAGCCCGCTCGTCGCTTCCCGTGAGGCGAACGACCTGGCGTTCAACATCGACCGCACCACCACCGCCAAGGGCGCGTACCCGCTCGTGCTGGTCAGCTACTTCATCGCCTGCCAGAAGTACACCGACCCCGCGGTCGCGTCGCTCGTGAAGGCGTACGCAAGCTACGTGACGAGCCCCGCGGGCCAGCAGGTCGCCGCAAAGTCCGTCAACTCGGCTCCGCTGTCGGCATCGCTCACCGCGAAGGTCGCCACCTCGATCGCGTCGATCAAGTAACACACCGCTGAGAATCTGCTCGACCCCTGCATCGACGGTTTGCGTCCGTTGCAGGGGTCGAGCAGACTGTGTACCGGAATAAGCACGCTCTGTCTTCTGAAATGACGAACAGATCCCGAGGAAGGCACCGAGGATGAACGCGAGTGCCCCGGCAGAAGTGAAAATGAAAGTGAAAGTCAGACGGGGCGATCGGGTCTTCGCGACCAGCACCGTCGTCGCCGGATCATTGATTCTGGCGCTCCTGGCCGCGACCGCGATTTTTCTCGTCGTCGAATCCCTTCCCGCGCTCTCCGCCAATCCGAAGCTTCTCCCAGGAGCACCCGCCAACGTCTGGGCCTACGTCGCCCCGCTCGCCTTCGGCACGGTGTGGGCCGGACTTCTCGCAATGCTCATCGCGTTACCTCTATCCATTGGCATTGCTCTCTTCATCACGCACTATGCGCCGCGAAGAATCGCGCAAGCCCTGGGCTATGTGATCGACCTTCTCGCTGCAGTTCCGTCCGTCGTCTTCGGGCTCTGGGGAATTGCGGTCCTGGCACCGGCTGTCCTGCCGCTGTATGACTGGCTTGTCAAAACTCTGGGCTGGATTCCACTCTTCACCGGGCCGGTGTCGGCCACCGGCCGCACAATCTTGACCGCGGCAATCGTCCTGGCCGTCATGGTCATCCCCATCATCACCGCACTCTGCCGAGAGGTCTTTCTGCAGACCCCGGTCCTGCACGAAGAAGCGGCCCTCGCGCTGGGCGCAACCCGCCTGGAGATGATCCAGGTCGCCGTCCTGCCCTTCGGCCGTTCGGGGATTATCTCCGCGGCGATGCTCGGCCTCGGTCGGGCCCTCGGCGAGACCATGGCTGTCGCGCTCGTCCTTTCCCCGGCGCTCGTGATCAACTTCGCGCTCCTCACCTCGAACAACCCGTCGACTATCGCCTCCAACATCGCCCTGACGTTCAATGAGGCGACCGGAATCGGCCTGAACGCGCTCGTCACGACCGGCCTCGTGCTCTTCGTGATCACACTCATCGTTAATCTAGGTGCCCGCTACGCGGTCAACCGGCGCAAGGCATTCTCGGGAGCGAACTGATGGCCGTCACCGGCGCCGGACCGATCGTCAACTCACTCACCGCGGGCAAGCTTCCCAAGGGCGCACCCTGGATGCTGCTCATCGGTAGCTGGATCGTGCTGGGCATCGTCTTCCTGTTCGTTCAGCTCTCGCACGGAACGACTACCTTCAACCTGGTGGGCTCCCTCTTCTTCGGGACCGTGCTCTTCGACGTGCTGATCTATGTCGTGTCGTACCTGGTCGAAGGCGTCCGCCGGGCGAGAGATCGGCTCCTGACCGCACTCGTCGCGACGGCGTTCATCGTCGCCCTGCTCCCCTTGGTGTCGCTGCTCTACACCGTGCTCTCCAAGGGCATCGCGCGCTTCGACCCGACGTTCTTCTCGGAGTCGATGCGCAACATCGTCGGCCCCGGGGGCGGCGCGTTGCACGCGATCATCGGCACCCTCGAGATCACGGCGTTCGCGACGCTCATCTCCGTGCCGATTGGTCTTATGACCGCCATCTACCTGGTCGAATACGGCCGCGGAGCGCTCGCGCGCTCGATCACTTTCCTCGTCGACGTCATGAGTGGAATCCCCTCGATCGTCGCCGGCCTGTTCGTCTTTGCCCTGTTCGCTCTTCTCGTCGGGCCTGCGGTTCGCAACGGAGCCATGGGGGCGATCGCCCTTTCCGTCCTGATGATCCCGATCGTCGTTCGCAGCTCAGGCGAGATCCTGAAGTTGGTTCCAAACGAGCTGCGCGAGGCCTCATACGCCCTGGGTGTGCCCAAGTGGTTGACGGTCCTCAAGATCGTGCTCCCGACATCCGCTCCTGGCATCATCACTGGGATCATGCTTGCCATTGCGCGCGTCATCGGAGAGACGGCGCCGCTTCTGCTCGTGTCAGGGTTCACCCAGAGCGTCAACTACGACCTCTTTTCCGAGCGGATGATGACGCTTCCTGTATTCGTCTACCAGTCGTATGTCGCCCAGGGCCTGCACGCCGAGGACGACATCAACCGCGCGTGGGCCGGCGCCCTGACATTGATCCTCATCGTCATGGTGCTCAACCTCGTCGCCCGGCTGATTGCCAGATTCTTCGCTCCTAAACTTGGTCGATAACCCCACAGCTCGCAGCGCGATACCTCCGCTGATGCAGGAATGCTCGTTGCTCCATCTCTACCCGGATGAAGGAATACAGAAAACGAATGTCAAAGCGCATTGAAGTCAACGAACTCAACGTCTATTACGGCAAGTTCAAGGCCGTCGAGGATGTCACGCTGACCATTGAGCCTCGCTCCGTCACAGCCTTCATCGGCCCCAGCGGTTGTGGCAAGTCGACCTTCCTTCGCACCCTCAACCGCATGCACGAGGTCATCCCCGGCGCACGTGTCGAGGGCGAGGTGCTCATCGACGGCGACAACCTCTACGCGCCCGGCGTCGACCCCGTGCTCGTTCGCCGCCAGGTGGGCATGGTGTTCCAGCGACCGAACCCGTTCCCGACCATGTCGATCCGCGAGAACGTGCTCGCGGGAGTCAAGCTCAATAACCGCAAGATCTCGAAGAGCGATGCGGATGATCTTGTCGAGAAGTCGCTCCGGGGTGCGAACCTCTGGAACGAGGTGAAGGATCGCCTCGCCCTGCCCGGTTCCGGTATCTCTGGTGGCCAGCAGCAACGCCTCTGCATCGCGCGTGCGATCGCCGTCTCCCCCGACATCCTGCTCATGGATGAGCCGTGCTCGGCACTCGACCCGATTTCGACCCTCGCAATCGAGGACCTGATCGAAGAGCTCAAGAGCGACTACACGATTGTCATCGTGACGCACAACATGCAGCAGGCGTCGCGGGTTTCAGACCGGACGGCGTTCTTCAACATCGCCGGCGCGGGCAAGCCGGGCAAGATCATCGAGTACAACGACACCAACACGATCTTCTCGAACCCGAGCGTGAAGGCCACCGAGGACTACGTCTCCGGTCGCTTCGGCTAAATCGCCACTCGCGCGGGCAAGAGTAAAGCCGGGCCGCAGAACGCCTCTCGGCGCGAGGCCGCTCGGAGCGGCGAATATTGGAGCCCGGGGTTACTGCGGCCCGACCAAGGACTAGTTTAGCCGAGGTCAAAACGCCTCGCGAATCACTCCAGCGAATCGTGGCGCCACAGCTTGGCGCAGCTCGTGAGTTCGACCGCGGTCTGCGAGAAGCGCAGCGCGCGGGTGGTGAGCTCTGTCGCCCGGGCGGGCTCGGTCGCCTCCAGGTCATCCGCGACGCTCGTGCATCCGGCCGCCGTCACGCGGCAGAATGCTGCGGCGCGGTCGAGCGCGACCGCGAAGTCACCTTCGAACAGCCCGCGCAGGATGCGGTCGGCAAGCTCGGTGATCTCGGCTGGACCGGTCGGCATCGACGCCCCCGCGACGACGGGATCGATCGTCGTGGCGATCTCCGCTCCCCGCTGGAAGAGGAAGCTTGTTCCGTCGGCATCCTGGCGGATCACCAAGCGGATCAGGTAGATCCGCCAGAGCGCACCGGGCAGGCTCTTGGCCGTCGATCGCGACCAGAGTTCGGCAACCGTGTCGATGCCGTGCTCATCGGTGAAGGCGACCAGGCGGTCGACGACGGTGGGATCCGGATCCGCGCGCACCCGGGCAAGGAGCGCGTGCGCCGTCTCGTGGGCCGTTCGATTGATCTGGGCGGGATCCTCGCCGCCCTTGAAGGTCTCGAATTTCCTGCCCGAAAACTGGGTGGGCTTGTGAAATTCGTCACTCATCTGGGCACCCCCTCTCGTTTCGCGCCTCTGCGCAACTCTCAACGGTAACCGAGTCGCGCTTGGCATCGGGTGTGTGTCGGAGGGTTCTCCTGAGTTCAGCCGACGATCGTCAGCCAGCCGGCCAGGGCGAGCAGGCCGATGATGAGCACGGGAATCGTGAGCACGATGCCGGTGCGAAAATAGCGGCCCCATCCGATGTGGATGCCTTTTCGATCCAGGACGTGCAGCCACAGGAGCGTGGCGAGGCTCCCGATTGGCGTGATTTTGGGGCCGAGGTCGGATCCGACGATGTTGGCGTAGACCATCAGCTCGTGGCTGAGGCCGGTGGCGCCGGTGGCCGCAATCGCGAGAGCTGCGATGAGAACGGTCGGCATGTTGTTCATCAATGAGGCAAGTACGGCGATAACGACGCCGACACCGAGGGCGGTGATAAGGGTGCCCTGATTGCCGAAGAAGGAGAAGAGGCCGGCGAGGTCGCTTGTGAGCCCTTGGTTGCGGAGGCCATAGACAACGAGGTACATGCCGATGCTGAAGAGCACGATTTGCCAGGGTGCTTCCCGAATCACCTTCATAACGGGGATGCGGCGCTCGCGCCCGTCCACTGCCGCATCCGCGATCTGGAAGGCAAGGTCCGCGGTGTTGCGCGGGTCTCCTGGCTGGTACGCAATCTCCTCCCCGCGGGCCGCGAGAGGCACCGCCTCACGGACACGGGCCGACTTCGGAAACAGGAGCGCGGGCTGGCGTGAGGCCACCGTGATCAACGCCACGGCGCCGACACCGGCGATCGCTGACAACGGGATGTGCAGCAATGGGTCGCCGACGAAATATCCGATAAGGAGAAACACGAGTACGAACCAGCCGGCCCGGAACACGAGAGGGTCACTGATTGCGGATGTCGGCGCAGGGAGGACCGTCGTGTCGTAACGCTTCGGAATCGACCGGCCGAAGTAGAGGAAAAGTACGGCGAGACTGGCGAGCACCGTGACGGCTCCGACCGGGACCATGACGAGCGCGTAGCGGGCGAAGTTGACGGAGAAAAAACCGGAAGAGACGATGTTGACCAGGTTGGAGACGACGAGCGGGAGGCTGCCGGCGTCAGCGACGAACCCACAGGCGAGCACGAAACCCAGCGCGGCTTTGGCGGGAAAGTCGAGGGCCCGCAGCATCTGGATGACGATGGGCGTCAGGATGAGAGCGGCACCGTCGTTGGCGAAGATGGCCGCGATCATCGCGCCGAGCAGCACTATCAGGGCGAACAGCAGCCGCCCACGTCCACGTCCCCACCGCGCGACATGGAGAGCGGCCCACTCAAAGAAGCCGGACTCGTCGAGGATCAGCGAGATGAGGACAATGGCGACGAACGTGAGAGTGGCGTTCCACACGATGCCGACGACGGTTGGAACATCCGATAGGTGGACAACGGTCGTCGCAAGTGCGACAACCGCGCCGCCGAGTGCGCTCCATCCGATTCCGAGCTTCTTCGGCTGCCAGATAACCAGTGCGAGAGTTGCGAGGAAGATCAGGATGGCGAGCACCGTCATGCGGCATGTCCTTCGAGAGTGAAGTAGCCGCCGATGTCGATGCTCACGCGGGGAACAACTCGGACAGCAGATTCTCGACGCGCTGCTTGATGTCGTCGCGGATCGGACGAACCTCGTCGACGGGGCGGCCCGCCGGGTCGGTGAGCTCCCAGTCCTCGTAGCGCTTCCCCGGGAAGATGGGACACGCGTCGCCGCAGCCCATCGTGATGACGACATCCGATTCCCTGACCGCTTCGGTGGTCAGGATCTGGGGGACGTTGTTGGCGATGTCGATGCCCTCTTCGGCCATGACCTGGATGGCGACCGGGTTGATCTGGCCCTTCGGCTCGGAACCGGCGGAAAGAACCTCGACGCGGCCCTCAGAGAGTTGCTTCATGTAGCCGGCGGCCATCTGGGAGCGACCGGCGTTGTGGATGCAGACAAACAGGACCGTGGGCTTCTCGCTCATTGGAATTCTCGCTTTCGCACTCGTTGAGAAAAGCATAGATGTAGATCGATGCTTTTGCCATTCGAGTGTCGTGCATTGAGTAAGCGCTCACGTCAGAGGGTGGCGAGCAACTCCCGCACGCGCACTTCGATGTCGTCACGGATCTCGCGCACTCGCGACAACGGGAGCCCTGCGGGGTCGTCGAGTTCCCAATCGAGGTAGCGGCGGCCGGGATAGATGGGACAGGCGTCGCCACATCCCATCGTGACGACAACGTCCGCAGCGCGCACGACTTCATCCGTCAACGGCTTGGGAAACTCGCCTCCAAGCGGCACCCCGATCTCATCGAGCGCGGTGACGACCGTCGCCCGCACCGAGCGTGCCGGCTCTGACCCTGCAGTTCGTACGCGGACGCGATCGCCCGCCAGATGCTTAAGGAGCGCCGCTGCCAGCTGCGAACGGCCCGCGTTCTGCACACAAACGAACAACACCTCCGGAGTTTCGCCACCGACAACGTCAACCTTGGCGAGCGCGTCCAGTCGCTCAGCGACAAATTGGCTTGTCGCCGACGCAAGATGCTGCGCGAGATGTGACCGTTCGGCAAGCATCTGGTGACTCTCGCGCACATACCGGTCGACGGTCTCCGGTGCGAACGTCCCGGCGAACCGCTGGGCCAGGTCCGTGCTGATGCGATCCAGGACGGCCTCGTCGGCAAGCCCTGCGTCGGGCTCGCTGACCAACTCGGAGACGCGGTCGACCTGGTCGGGCTCGACCGAGTACCAGGCGGTGCGCCCTACTTGTTCTCGCCGCACCAGCCGATCGCCGAGGAGAACCTTCAAGTGATGGCTGGCAGTCGGCTGGGTGACCCCGAGGGCTTCTGCGAGTCGGGTGACCGACGCTCGACCGCCGTCAGCGTCCAGAATCAGACGAAGCATCCGGGCACGCGTTGGATCGCCGATGCGCTTGAGGCTACGTAACGCGAGAGCCGACTGAGGTACCCCACCCATAGACCAAAGTCTATGCGATGGGAGCACCAGGGCTTGTCGGACCCGGTCGCACAAATGGCTCGTCTACGCCCCAATACCCTGCAAGCCTGCTCGCGAATCCACGCTAGATTAGTTCGGTACGGGCCTGTAGCTCAGTTGGTAGAGCATCGGACTTTTAATCCGCGGGTCGTGGGTTCGAGCCCCACCGGGCCCACCCTTACAATCATTGGGATCGCAGCCCATCACCGGTCGATTCAGACTCTGGGGTTTTGGGATTTGCCCACACCTTGCCCACAACTTCTGGAGTCCCAAGGCGGTTGATGATGTCGGGTCGCCTGGCTGAGAGCGGTGCGGTGGTGCGAAGGAACGCTGCCGCGCGGTCGAGGGCTTTGCTTCCCTCGTCCAGCAGGCCCGCGAACGCCTGAAAAACGTGAGGCACTTCGGGCGTGATGTCGAGTGTCACGGCAACGTTGTCGTTTGCGGCCTTGGCCGCTAGGCGAGTGGCGTCGTCCAACAGGATCTCGTATGAGCCTGCCTGGACGAGTAGGGGCGGCAGGCCGGTGAGGTCGGCGTGGATCGGGCTCACGCTGGGTGATTCCGGGTCGAGATCGCCGAGGTAGTCGCGGGCGCGCGTCCGAAGAGCCGATGGGGTCAAAGCTGGATCGATCGTTGCTTTCGTGGTGCTGCTTTCTCCGGCAACTGCCAGGTCGGCCCATGGCGACATGACGACACCCGCGAAAGGCATCGGCAGTCCCGCGTCTCGAATATTCACCAGTGTGGATACTGCCAAACCGCCTCCACCAGACTCGCCGACGACTGCGATGCGAGCAGAGTTTCCTTCGACGCCTAGCAGACCGCGGTACGCGGCGATCGCGTCGTCGGGCGCTGCGGGGTACGGGTTTTCGGGAGCAAGCCGATATTCCACGGTCACGACCCGCATATGCGCTCGTCGTCCGAGATCGGAGGCGAGACCGACCGAGGCCTCAGCGGAGCCCATGGCGTAAACGCCTCCATGGAAGAACAAAATGGTTCCCTCAGATTCCTGCCCGGCGATGTCGATGGACAGTGCGGGTACCCCACCGAGAGTAAGTGGCGATACCAGGACGTCGTCCGGCGCGGGATGGGCTGTGAGCAAATCATGCAGAACGATCCGCTGCTCGGCGACATCGCCGCCGAGGTCGAGGGGTGCGTTGGCGAGGATGGTGTTGATCAGCTCGCGCTGTTCTTGGGACACGGTGTGCTTCTCTCCGCTCGTGGGTCCGTTTGACCCAATCGCTAAGTACCTTAGTACTAAGATTATTACGGAAAGTATCATTCACGATAAAGTAGATTGTCTCCGCGTCGCAGGAATGAGGAACCATTGAATCTTCGGCAAATGTTCGACGACTTGGTCCGGCTTGAGACCGATTTGTGGAACACGATCGACGCTCGGCTGACGACGGAGTGCGGTGTGACGCTTGGCACATTCAACGTGCTGCTGATCATCAGCGAGACCCCCGCCTGTCGAGTTAACGACCTGGCCGCCGCACTGTCCATCACAGTCGGCGGTGTAAGTCAGGCGGTGGACCGCATCGAGGCTAAAGGCCTTCTCGTGAGGCTGCCGAATCCGGCGAACCGGCGTTCATCGCTTCTCGAACTGACAAGCGCGGGGTGGCAGGCTCTGGAATCGTCGAGCGCGGTGTTCGACGCCGAACTGTCAGTCTGGTTCGACGGGCCGCTAGCCGATTCCCGCGCCGCCCGGTTCGCAGAGGACCTCACAACCCTTCGAGCGGCCGCAGTGGCACGGCGCGCGACAAGCACGAGCAGCCCGCCGTCAGCTCCGCGACGATACTCGCCCAGTTAAGGATCGTGCCAGCAGCGTCAGTGGCGCCCACTCCACAGATCATCCGACTGCCTGGGCATTCCGAGGGCAGCATCGCGGTCTACGCGAAGTGGGTGCTGCCGGGCCATGTCGCTCCGTGGCGCTCCGGCGTCGAGGCAGCGGTCGTCGCCGTCGAGACCGCGGCACGCACGCCAAAGTAGCGTTTGCCGGCCGCCTGGCCGCGGAGGACGGTCATGAGTCGACCGGGATTGTGAGGTCCCGCGGCACCGGGGGTTGGCGCCCGCGCGATAGCCTAACCCCTCCGGGCATAGCCGGCGAAGCTCCGCTCGGGCCGGGTGCGGGTCCTGGTTCGACGAGCAGCCCGAATTATCGGGCGTAAGTCGCGAACTTCTCGATCGCCGCAGCGGTGACCGGTGTGAAGATGTTGACGAGATTACCATCGGGGTCGCGAAACAGCAGCGACCGGTTGCCCCACGGCATCGTCGAGGGTTCGTTCACGAACGTGGTGATCCAGTCCTGCAGCTTCAGATATTCCGCGTCGACATCGTCCACGAGGAACTCAATGATCGCCGTGTGGTTGTCTGCCGGCCGCGCCGAATCGGGTCCGAAGAGACTGACGGTGGCCGTACTCCCGATCGCGAGCGTTCCGGATGGAGTGCGAACCTCGGCGAAGTGCTCATTCAGGTGCACGGCTGCGCCGCCGGTGACGCGCTCGTAGAAACTGGCCAGGCTGGCGACGTTGTCGGTGATGAGGCGGATAGATACGAGGTTCATGAGCGTTCCGTTTCTGCCGGGACAATCCCGGCAATTCCCATGGTGGAGGACGGCGGCGACAACCCCCTGTCGGTGTTTCGGCCACGAAGCAAGAAGTTTCACAACGTTGTCAGTTGGCGGACATCGCCGTACGGGATGTCGAGATCCTCCGGTCGGAGCGCCCTCGGCGCCGGGACCTCCGCCGTCACAACGCTCGACGTGATGCGGTCTGTCCTAAAAGCGCGAACACCGCCACGAAGGCGGCACCATCCGACCAGATACCAATTCGTCGGCTTCCCAACGTAGCCCAGGGGCTCAACTTCACGCGATGTTGTCGCGCTGTCCCGGTCTTGGTAGCTGATCCGGAGCACGTGTCCGGCGGAGAGCGCATCCGCAATTAACGAAGGGACCGGCGAAAGCGCCGCACTTGATCCGACCAGATGCACCCGTGCTGCGAGCTCTCGCGCGGCGGCGGCATCTTTGTCGTGCATCGCGGCGACCAACTTCCGCAGCGCCGTCTGCGCCGCCTGCTGGAACGGGGTGCCCGCCATGCCTTCCAGCGCGACGGCCATCGCGACGGCTTCCGACGGGGTGAAATTGACCGGTGGCAGCGTCCTGAGCGGATCAAGGCAATATCCGCCGGTCCGGCCGGGCTCCGCCCAGATCGGCGTGCCCGCCTGCTGGAGCGCTCTGACGTCCCGCTCGACAGTCCGCACACTCACCTCGAACCGGTCAGCCAACCACCGACCGCTGCGCGGGCGAGGGGCGACGACACGTAACTCCTCCACGAGCGCATACAAGCGATCCGTTCGGTTCATAGAACGAACCTAATGCCCGCCGACCTTTGACGCGCAGCGCCAGAGGGGCCGCTAAGTTCGTGTTGACAATGCCCGGTGACCAACCCTCAGGGGGACGCGGCAGAAGATTTCACCCGGCAGTCGGCTCCTCGTGGTTGGCGACTGCCTCGATCCAATCCACAGCCTCGTCGGATAGCTGGGGGCCGTCTGCTGATTCGCCAGCCCACCACTCAGAATCGGTCGTGCCGCCCGTAACCGCCATGATGTCGGCGATTACATTCGGCGGCAGCGGCTCGCCGTTGTGCTCAATGAGCCAGTCGCGTGTTTCCGCATCGACCAGAGGCCACCACTCGGGGATGTTCATCAACGCAGTATTGCAGCGACGAAGTCGTGCGTACAGATTCCGCTGTGGGACGAACTCCGGCGGAGGCACCGCTTAGCGAGCACAGCTTCCCCCATTAGCGACGCCCCAGAGGTGTCCCGTTGGGGGATTACCGGAATTCTCCGCGTCGAGCGATAATCGCCGCCTGTGGCCGCTGGCCAGTGGTCGTCCTTGTGCGAGTTTCGACCACGTCGAAGCCGACCGCGGTTAACTCCTCGCTGAGGTCACTCACTGGCCACCGGTATGCCGGGATAACTGCATGATCGAACCTCTCGACCACGGTGCCCTCGAAGAACCCGATCAGCAGCGCACCACCGGGGCTGAGTGCGCGGCTGAACTCCAGGAGAGGAATGCGGATC
>JAUZGC010000187.1 GCA_030840105.1 Microbacteriaceae bacterium | reverse complement strand
TGCGACGTTCTTCTGAATGGCGGTGGCGCTCATGCGAGCCTCACTCTCGGGTCGAGGACTGCATAGACGAGGTCGGTGGCAAGGTACACGAGAACCACCAGCACGGCGAAGGCAAGGGTGCAGGCTTGCACGACCGGGTAGTCCCGGTTCAGGATGCCGGTCATGAGCATTGATCCCATCCCGGGCAATGCGAACACCTGCTCGACGACGAGCGCACCACCGGCGAGTGCCCCGACCTGGATGCCGAGGATACTGATGCCGGAAACGCTGCCGTTGCGCAGCACGTACGCGGCCATGATCCGGCCGCGGCTGAGACCTTTGGCTCGCCCAAAGGCGACGAACTCGCTGCCGAACGTGTCCTTCATGGAGTTATTCAGGCTGCGCACCAGCAGGGGCGCGATGCCAAGGGCAATCGTGATCGCTGGCAGCACCAGCGCGATGAGCTGGCCGCCGAAGTTCGTCGAGTAACCGCCTGCAGGGAAAATTCGTGCGCGCACGCCGAGCATGAGTATCAGAATGGCGCCAATGAAAAAGGTGGGCATTCCCTGCACCAACGCATTGAATGTGCGCACCGCTGTGGCGACGAAGCCTTTCGTGTCGGTGGCACTGAGGATGGCAAGCGGCACCGAGATGATCACCGCAAACACCGCGCCCATCAGCATGAGCATGAGTGTTACCGGCAGTCGGATGGCAAGCAGTGCAGTCACCGGTGAACTGAAGTAGAGCGAGTCCCCGAGGTTGCCGGTCACCGTTTCACCGACGAAGCTGAGGTACTGCTGGCCGATGCTCTGGTCGAGCCCCCACTTGTGTCGGAGCAGATCGACGGCGCTTTGAGTTGCCTTCGGCCCCAGGAAGACGCGCGCCGGATCACCGGGGGTTAGGTGCATCATGAAGAACGCGACCGTGATCACGCCCAGGATCACGGGGATCAGCAAAAGGATTCGGCGGCCAAGATACCGTGCCATGTCGTTCTCTCTTCCTCGGTGCATCAGGGGGCCCTGCCAACAGGCAGGGCCCCCGATGACTAGTTACTTGGACATCCAGGTGTCCACGAGGTTGTAGTTGCCGGTTGGATACGGGTGGAAGTCGTGCACGTTGTTCGAGTACGAGTACACGGAGGGGCTGTAGTACAGAAGCACGTACGGGTTGGCAGCGTTGATCGCCTGCTGGATCTGCGAGTAAACCTTGTACCGGTCGCCCTGGCTGCTGAGGGTATCCGCCTTGTCAGCAAGAGCCTCCAGCTGTGGGTTCTGGTACGAGGTGAACATCGCGTTCGAACCCCCGGTGTTGAGCCCGGCAAAGCGGATGATTTCATCCGGGTCGATGATGTCGGTCGTCTCGTAGGAGAAACCCATCTCGTAGTTGCCGGTCTGCTCTGCCTGGTATGCCGCCGACGGATCGAGTGTCTGCAACGTCACCTTGATCCCGATCTTCGCCAGCGAGCCCTGGATGAGCTGCGCCGCCGCTTCTTGCTCCACGTCTCCCGAGTAGACCAGCAGCTTGGTGCTGAACCCGTTCGGGTGCGACGACTTCGCCAGCGTCGCCTTCGCGGCGGAAAGGTTGAACGTCGGTGGGTTGATTGACGAGTCGTACGCCCACAGCGCCGGCGACATGTACCCGTGAGGAACCGTGCCGTGCCCGAAGAGCACCGCTTTGATGAGCGACTTCCGGTCGACCGCCTGGGCGACGGCCAGTCGCACGTTCGGGTCGTCGAACGGTGTCTGCTTGTTGTTCATGACGAAGTAGTCCACGCGGCTGGAGGGGAACAAGCCGACCTGCTCCGTGCTGGAGGACTGCAGGGCGGAGATGCTCGAGTATGCGGGGAACTCATTGATCTGGGCCTGATTGCTTTGAATCTGGGTGGCGCGGGTATTGCTGTCCGGAACTACGGTGAAGGTTACGGAGTTCAGATACGGCTTCTTCTGCTGCCAATAAGAGCTGTTTTTCACCAGCTTCAGCGACTGGCCTTTCACCCATGAGGAGAGCTTGAACGGCCCGGTGCCAATCGGCTTTTCCGCGAACGCCGACGCGCTCATCCCGGCGTAGTTGTTTGGCACGATCGAGTTGGCGTACAGCGCCATGTCGGCCGGGAGTGGCGACCACGGCGACGAGGTATGGATGACCACCGTGTACTTGTCCGGGGTGTCGATGCTGGAGATGATCTTGTCGATGAAATAGAACGGCGTGTTGGGTTGCCGAGATTGATCCAGGGAGAACTTCACATCGGCGGAGGTCAGCTCTTGGCCGTTTGAGAACTTAACGCCGTGGCGGAGGTCGAAGGTCCAGGAGAGCTTGTCGGCGGACTCCTTGTACGTGGTGGCGAGCGAGGATTTGACGCTCTTGCCGTCCTGCGTCGGCACCAGGAGGGTGTCGTAGATCTCCTCGAGGGTCCAAATCGAGGCGTTGTCCGTAGGTGTCCACGGGAGGAGACTCGTTGGCTCGGCCGCGCGGGCCATTACCAGATCGCCGCCAGATTGCGGTTTACCTACTGACGGAGCACTGTTGCCTGCGTTGGACCCTGAGGCGCAGCCCGCGAACATGAGAACGACGGTTGCAGCTGCGGCCACCCCCATCACAATCTTGCGTTTCATCGTTTCCCGATCTCTTGGTATGGATTCGTTTCGTGACACATCTGTCTAGTGGTGCAGGTTCGGTGCGGATCCACGAGTCAGTTCTCACGAGCAAGCAGCATGTCGTTGAGCATCACCGTGAGCTCCGGATTCACTGGGAGAGCCGAGCCATCGAGCGTGTGCACCGGAACGGCCATCCGCACGCTGGAGACCAGCCACACGCCGTCCGCCGCTCGCAGTTCGTCCTGGGTGATGAGGCCACGGCGCGTCTTCTCGCCGCGGGCGTCCAGGCCCTCGAAAAGGCTCACCTGGCTTGTACCGGGCAAGATGCCGATACTCGCGTCCGGTGTGCAGTAGACGCCGTCAATGAGTGCGACCACTGTCGATGACGACGCCTCCAGCACATACCCGTCTGTCGTTGTGAGGATGGCTTCGTCGGCGCCCCGTGCGCCCGCCGCCCGAGCTATGGCCATGTTCACGGCGTACGACAGCGTCTTCGCGCCAAGCAACAGCCAAGGCGCGCGCGCGGCCGCGCCCGAGTCCCGGCCCGAGTCGAGGAAAACCGCGGAGATGCCGCTGGCACGCGCGGTTTCGTATGACGCGGCATCCGCGATGTAAAGGATGGCGGTGGGACCGAAGTTGGCGTCAACCGTCGCGGGGCGGTCGACACTCTCTTGGCCACGCGACACCATGAACTTCAGGTACTGCGCCTGGTCGGACGGATTCTCGTCGATCGCACGCAGCACCATCGAGTGCCACGACTCGCGGTCGGGCTTCGGCATGGCGAGTGCCGCGGCGGATGTCTCGAATCGGTTCAGATGCAGATCGAGCGCCTGCGGCTTGCCGCCCACCACGCTCAGGGTCTCAAAGATGCCGTCGCCGCGCTGGAAACCGCGATCGGTGGAGAGCACCATCGGGCGCTCGTGCGCCCGCGTCCGTTCCATCGATGCGACGGACATCCGCTCAGCCCCGGAAGAAAGCTCCAAGCCAATCCGATAAAAAGACGGCTCGGCCACGACGCTCCAATTCCGCCCTTCACCCGCGGGAGAGCTACGATCAGTAAACACCTCCGGTCGCCCTCTTACGTTACGAATATGTGAAATCTGCGGCGCGTTTTAGAGACAATATGGACCGTCATCGGGCGCTTGCGTTCCGCAAACATCGGATTCGCGTCTCGGATGACGTCGCGGCGAGGATGCCGGCGGTCACCGCACACAGCGCGCGCCCGCGTCACCGTAGCGACGTGCCGTCGACTGTCCTCATGCCGCCCTGCTTGATTTGGGGAAGCAGGCGTATCTTGTTGGCATGTGCCGGAACATCCACACTCTCCACAACTTCGAGCCCGCCGCGAACAGCGAGGAAGTGCACGCCGCCGCGCTTCAATACGTGCGAAAGATCAGCGGCACGACCAAGCCCTCGAAGGCGAACGCCGAGGCGTTTGACCGGGCGGTCGCCGAGATCGCACACCTCACCCAGCATCTCCTCGACGACCTCGTGACCTCCGCGCCCCCGAAGAACCGCGACGAGGAAGCCGCCAAGGCGAAGGAGCGCTCCGAGCGTCGTTTCGCGGCGGCGTGAATCCGCCGCGGGTCTGACCTACGGCCGGTGATCGTGCCGGGGAGTAACGGTCCTCCCCCGCCTCCACGACTCGTCCGTCCCAGAATTACCGTAAGGCGCTCAGCGCCGCGCGCGTTGCGGCGCGATGACGATCATCGAGAGGTACGTGACCACCGCAACCGCGACGTGCATCACGGCGAGGTCCGCGACCGCCGACGCCGGCTGACCACCGCGAAGGATCCAGACGTCTGGGGCGAAGCTGACGACGGTGACGATGATCGCCAGCCACAGGTACAGTCGTCGCGCGCGTGTGGTGACGAGGGTCGTCAAGGGCCAGCCGATGCTCGCGCCGAGTACCCCGATGAACGTCAGTCTGGCGTAGTCGCCGAACTGGTAGTGCCCGTAGCCCGCCGTCGACGGAAAGAGGGCGACCCCGAGTGCCGCCAGCCCGGCGCAGGCCGCGATGGAGACGGCAATCGCGAGCACAGTTGCCACGACCCAGCGCCAGGCGCGCGGCTGGGCGGCGCCCCAGGGGAAGTCGAGGTGCAGCAACGCAGGACCACGGAGGGAAGGGGTGCTCATGTCGCAAAGCTACTAGGCCACCTTGCGCGCGGGCCCAGACCAGGTGAGAGTTCTCGAATATTGCCGCGGACCGGCAAACGGTCTAAGCCTGCAGGCGCGCCCTCAATAACCATGATTGTCGTTGGGTGAACCAACTCGTTGCGTTCTCGAAGAGTGAGAGGTGACGAAACGAGCTTGTTACCTGGCAGGTCTTCCCCTCTGAGCCCCGTCGATGCAGGATGGTGTTTAGCGACGTAAGCCGTTGCTGTTACACCGAGACATCAAACCCCGGTGGTGCGTCATGGACATTGATGCCCGCGGTTGTGTCGTCTCCCAGGTGAGGCTTCTCCTCTTCGCAGCGTTCGTGTTCGTGGCTTTTTACCAACCACTCGGACATTGGAAGAACCATGTTGAAGGTCGCAGTACTCGTAGGAAATCCGAAACCACAGTCGAGAACACTCCGCATTGCGCAGACAATGGT
>JAUZGC010000184.1 GCA_030840105.1 Microbacteriaceae bacterium | reverse complement strand
TCGGCGCGTCGGTCGACGGCCTCTTCCTTGGTCGTTTCGCACACGACCCGTATGCCTTGCGGGACATACTTGACGAATGCCTCGCACGGGAGGGGGTGGAGCGCTCGATGGAAGCGGGAAGAGAATGACTACGGAGCAACCGGAGAGCGTCGGCAGGAATGCCCGTCAACTAGCGCGGCAGAGAGCCATCATGGAGACGGTGATGGCCGAGGGGGCGGTGCGGATCGAACAGCTTGCCGAGCGTTTCGACATCAGTCTCATGACTGTGCACCGGGACTTGGACGAGCTTGAAGACCGAGGGCTCCTTCGCAAGTCCCGTGGAGTTGCGACGGCCCTCTCGTCGAGTCTCGTCGAGTCGAGCGACGTGTACCGCGCGAACCGCCAGCTGGCAGAAAAACGGTCTCTCGCGTATGCCGCAATGGAGTTCGTCGAGGCCGGCCAGGCGATCTTCATCGACGACTCCACCACCTCGCTCCAATTGGTCGATCTTCTGCACCAGCGCGCCCCGCTCACGGTCATCACCAACGTCCTGACCGTGATGAACGCGCTGAAGGCGACGCGCGGAATCTCATTGGTCGCGTTGGGCGGGAACTATTACAACTGGTGCAGCGCTTTCATGGGGCGGATGACCGTGGAAGCCATCGGCACGCTGCGCGCGGACGTGTTCGTCATGTCCACATCCGCCATCGTCGACGACACCGTCTTCCATCAGAACGTCGAGACCGTCGATGTGAAGCGCGCCATGTTCGACGCGTCAGCTCGCCGCATCCTGCTGGCTGACCACACGAAGTTCGAACATCGGGCTCTCCATGCGCTTGCGCATCTCAGCGAGTTCGACATCGTCATCGTCGACGAAAAGACACCGGAAGAGCACGTGTCCCGCATGCGTTCACGAGGTATTCACGTCGTCGTTGCTCCTCGTGTTCCCCGTGCCCCCTTCGACAATTTCGCCAGCAAAGGATCCACTTCGTGAGTTCAACCGTCCCCTCAACCATGCGCGCAAGCGTCCTGCTTGCCGCTCAGTCACTCACCATGGAGGAACGTCCGGTACCTCGGCTCGACCCCGATCAGGTCTTGGTCGAAGTAACCTCCGTGGGCGTCTGCGGCTCGGACGTGCACTTTTGGCACGAGGGGCGCCTGGGGGACTGGGTCGTCGACGAACCGCTCGTGCTCGGTCACGAATCCGGGGGGCGCATTGTCGCTGTCGGTGCCGCGGTCGACGGGTCCCGGGTGGGAGAGCGCGTCTCCATCGAACCCCAGCGGCCATCGCCGACCTCCCGCGAAACGATGTCGGGTCGTTACAACCTGGATCCGGCGATGCGCTTCTACGCTACGCCGGGCGTCGACGGCGCGTTCGCCCAGTACGTAGCCATCCAGTCGCAGTTTGCGTGGTCCATTCCAGACTCGGTCAGCGATGACGCGGCGGCTCTCATGGAGCCCCTGTCCGTGGCCGTTGCGACCGCGCAGAAGGGAAGTTTCACCGTTGGCAGCCGCGTCCTCATAACGGGGGCTGGTCCGATTGGCATTCTTGTGGCGCAGGTCGCGTTGGCCTACGGCGCGAGCGAGGTCATAGTTTCTGACGTGAGCGAGGGACGGCGTTCGGCCGCGCTGGAGTTCGGGGCCACGCGCGTGATCGACCCGGTCGCGGAGGACATCGCAGCACTTGAGCTGAACGTTGACACGTTCGTCGACGCCTCCGGCGCCGCGGTCGCCGTGCGCAGCGGAATAAGCGCGGTGCGCCCGGGCGGTACCGTCGTCCTCGTCGGAATGGGCGCATCAGAGATCGCCCTTCCGGTTACCGTGATCCAGAACCGTGAGCTGCTCGTCACAGGCATATTCCGTTACGCGAACACCTGGCCGACCGCCATCGAACTCGTGCGGTCCGGCAAGGTCGACCTCGACTCGATGGTCACGGGACATTTCGGGCTGGACGACGTCGACGCCGCTCTCCGATCGACCACCCAGCCGGGGACGTTGAAGTCCGTCGTGAACCCCCAGAACTGAGACGGTGTTGGGAAATCTTCCCGCCGGTGCGGTGGTCGTCGTGGGGTCGATCAATCTCGACCAGATCGTGACGGTCGGGCGTCATCCGCAACCTGGCGAGACGCTCATCGGAACTTCGATGACCCTTCTTCCCGGTGGCAAAGGCGCCAACCAGGCCGTCGCCGCCGCACGGCTCGGGGCCAGCGTGACCATGATCGGTGCCGTCGGCGATGATGTGCACGCCACAGCTGCTACCTCGCTGCTCGTCGGCAGCGGCGTAGACGTGTCGCGCGTTGCAACCGCATCCGGCCCGACGGGGTTGGCCATCGTCACCGTCGATTCCACGGGTGAGAACACCATCGTGGTGGTGCCCGGCGCCAATGCATCGATGGACGGCCAGGCGGTCGAGACGCACGCCGACGCCGTGTCGGGCGCAGCTGTCGTCGTGCTCCAGGGCGAGATCCCCGCGACGGGCATCTCAGCCGCGATGCGCCTGGCTAGCGGGCGCGTCGTCCTCAACCTCGCCCCCGTCATCGACATCGATCCCGAGATTGTGCGAGCAGCTGACCCACTCGTGGTCAATGAGCATGAAGCGGGGCTGCTTCTGACACAGCTCGTCCACGGTGATTCGGTCCCCGATGGCGACGGCGGTCTCGTCGCGGCGCTGCGTTTGTGGGGGATACGCTCTGTCGTTCTCACGCGAGGCGCAAAGGGAGCGATCTGCTCGGATTCGTCCGGTACGTACGAAGTACCCGCGCCCACGGTCACTGCGGTCGACTCCTCAGGTGCGGGCGATGCGTTCGTTGGTGCATTGAGTGGTGCGCTTGCCGAAGGATCGACACTCCTCGCCGCCGTGCGCAACGCCGTGCGAGTCGGGGCCTTCGCCGTGCAATCCAGCGGCACCCAATCGTCATACCCCACCCTCAACGATCGCCTGCCAGAGGTCAACCGATGAAAAGAAGCGGCATTCTCAACGCCTCCCTGAACGCTGCTGTGAGCCGCCTCGGCCACGGCGACACCGTTGTCGTCGCCGACTGTGGTCTTCCCATCCCCGACGGAGTACCAGTCATCGACCTCGCGCTCGTCCACGGCGTCCCCCGCCTGGAGCAAACCCTCGACGCCCTGCTGGGCGACCTCGTCTTCGACACGTGCACCGCCGCCGACGAGATCAGGCAGACAACGGCAGAACCGTGGCTGACGGCCCGATTCGCAGACATCCGTTATGTGAGCCACTCCGACCTCAAGGTGCTGTCGGCGGATGCGCGCCTCTTCATCCGCACGGGCGAGGCTACCCCCTATGCCAACGCCATACTGACCTGCGGCGTACCGTTCTGATGCGATATGCGACGCCGCAGAAAATGACCGGGTCGGGGGATGCGCGCCAAAGTCGGACATCTAGCGACTTTTGCTTGTCGGTCGCTAAAAGTCGCATATACTCGTGCAGAGTCGTGCAAGGAAGCAAGAGGAGTCGCAGTATGCCCAGGGCCTTCGCCCCCGACCAAAGCGCCAATCTCGTCATCCTCACGGTGAAGACGGGTGACCAGCAGGTCGTATTCTCGTCGGACACTCTTCTGTTTGAGGCTCCCAACTGGACCACCGACGACAAATGGTTGATCTTCAATGGAGACGGCCACCTGTTCCGCATCAGCACCACCGGAGGCGAGCCCGAGCAGATCAACCTGGGCGACGTCCCTGCGATCAACAACGACCACGTCGTCAGCGCCGACGGGCAGATCGTCTACGTCTCAGCTGAGGACGGGCACCTCTACGCGGTCGCCGTCGACGGAAGCGAGCAGCGCCGGGTCACCAACGACCACGATCCGTCCTTCCATCACTACCTCCACGGCCTCTCGCCGGACGGCCTCACGCTCGCTTACATCGGCCTGCGCCTGAACGGCGACGGCACCAATACGACGAACGTTTACACGATCCCCGCGGCGGGCGGTACAGACATCCAGATCACCGACGACGAGTTCGCCGACGACGGTTCGGAGTTCAGCCCGGACGGCACCTGGATCTATTTCAACTCGGAGCGAGCAGCCAAGGGCATTCCCGGACACGCGCAGCTGTTCCGGGTCACGCGGGACGGCGCGACGGTCGAGCAGCTCACCGACGACGAACGGGTCAACTGGTTCCCGCACCCGTCTCCGACCGACGACACCATCGCGTACATCAGCTTCCCGCCTGGAACGCTTGGCCACCCCGCGGACAAGGATGTCATCATCCGGCTTCTCGAAGCCGACGGCAGCCATCGCGATCTCGCGGCGTTCTTCGGCGGGCAAGGAACGATGAACGTTCCGAGCTGGTCGCCGGACGGCACGCGCATCGCGTTCGTCGAATACCCCATCGCCAACTGAGGAGATCACATGGAAACGACCGCCCCCTCGATCACATTGAGAGACGGCACTTCGATCCCACAGTTCGGGCTCGGTGTGTGGCAGATGACGGACGCCGAGGCCGAAGCGGCAGTGGTCGCGGCACACAATGCCGGATACACGCTCATCGACACGGCCGCCGGATACCAGAACGAGGCCGCCGTCGGGCGCGCGATCGCGCAGTTCGACCGTGATGACTTCTACATCACGACCAAGCTGAAGAACGAAGACCAGGGCTACGATGACGCCCTTCGTGCGTTCGACGCGTCGATGAGCAAACTCGCGATCGACACCCTCGACCTCTACCTCATCCACTGGCCGAGCCCCGCCCAGGACAAGTACTCCGAAGCGTGGCGTGCTCTGGTGGACCTGCAAAAGGACGGGCGGGTCCGATCGATCGGCGTCTCGAACTTCGAGCCTCACCATCTCGCCCGGATCATCGACGACACGGGCGTCGTGCCTGTCCTCAACCAGATCGAGCTGCACCCGCTGATGACGCAGACGGCGAACCGAGCTGTCCACGCGGAATACGGGATCGCGACGCAGGCCTGGTCCCCCCTCGGCTCCGGACGGGCAGACGTGCTCGAACTCCCCGCGTTGATCGAGATCGCTCGCAACCATGACGCGACCGTTGCGCAGACGATTCTCGCCTGGCACCTTGCCGTTGGAAACGTGGTGATCCCCAAGTCGGTGACACCCGCCCGGATCGAGGAGAACATCGGCGCCCTCGAATTAGCTCTCAGTCCCGATGAGCTCGCCGCGATCGACGGACTCGATAACGGAACCCGCTTCGGGCCGCACCCCGACAGCTTCTAACTGGCTCCGCCTGGCCCGATCATTGGCCTAGCCTGTTCGGTTGTCGCCGATTCCCTGGAACGCGTCGGGGAAATTGTCGAGCCAGGTCCAGTGATCGGGGGGCCAGCTGACAACGAGGGCTCGCCCCACGACGTCGCTCTCGGGCACGAACCCCTTGCCGGGAAGATCCTGATTGCGACTGGAGTCTTTCGAGTTCCAGCGGTTGTCTCCCATAACCCACAGCATCCCGGTGGGAACCGTGACGGAGAAAGGCACCGACGCCGCATTGTGCTCGCCGGGCGGGAGTACCAGGTACGGCTCGTCGAGGGGCACACGGTTGACCGTCAGTTGTCCAAGCGCGTTGCAGCACGAGACCTGGTCCCCGGGAAGGCCGATCACCCGTTTGACGAGGTGGTCGTCGCTGTCGGCGGCGGAGAGTCCGATGAAGGTGAGGGCTGAGTCGACCGCGCCGGCAACTGGACTCTGAGCTGGCTGCGCGACGTGGGGGAGCCAGCCACCAGGATCTTTGAAAACGACGATGTCGCCGCGCTGTGTCGAGATCAGCTTGGGCTCGAGCTCATTGACGATGATGCGGTCGTTGACCTGCAGGGTGTTTGCCATCGAAGGCGAGGGAATGTAGAACGAGCGCACGACGAATGACTTGATGAGAATCGAGACAAGCACAGCGACAACAAAAATAACGAGGATGTCGCGGACGAAGAACCCGGTCCTCCGTGGCCTTCGTCGCCGGGGTGTGGCCGCCTCCGCGGTTGCCGAAGCCGAAGAATGTGTCATCGGTTTCCCCCCAACTCGGCACCATTCTGCCGCGAACATAGCACCATAGGCGAGTGTGGAGCCAGAGCAGTGGGTTTCGCTGAAGTCCGAGCGCGAAGGCCCCGTTCAGGTGAGCGCCGCCGCCGCTAGACTTCAAGAACGTTGCTTAGACGTTTCACTCCTCGTTTCGGAGGCAGGTGTAGTCAATGTCGACCAATGCAGTGGATGCCATCGGCGCGGTTGCGGCGGTCGACCTGGGGTCGACAAGTGGCAGCGTGATGCTCGGGCATGTCGGCCCGAATGAGTTACGGCTCAGCGAGCTGGCTCGCTTTTCGAATACGCCCGTGCAGATTTGGGACGGTGATCGCGCCGGGCTGCATTGGAGTGTGGTCGAGCTCTACAAGAACATGGTCGGTGGGCTCGCTGCTGCGGTTGCTGCAGAGCCGGAACTCGCAAGCATCGGCGTGGATGCTTGGGCGGCGGATTATGGGCTGGTCCGTCGAGGTCGAGCGCTGGGAATGCCCTTCCATCACCGCGATGAACGCACAGGCGTCGGCGTCGCCATTACACATTCGCTGGTCGATCGGGCGGCCCTCTATCAGGAGAATGGGCTCCAGTTCTTGCCGTTCAATACCCTGTATCAACTCACCATGGACCGGATCGATGGCATCCTCGCCGAGGCGGAATTGGCTGTACTCATTCCGGATTTCTTCACATACTGGTTGAGCGGGGAGCGGGTCACTGAGGTGACCAACGCCTCGACAACCGGCCTTCTCAACCACAACGGTGCCTGGAATCTTCAGCTGATGGAGCGCTTAGCGTTTCCGCGCCGGCTTTTCTCGCCGCTGGTGCTCCCGGGCACCGAGGTTGGCAGGCTACTGCCGTCCGTCCTGCCTAAAGGTGTCACGTCATCAGCGATGGTGACCACGGTTGGGGCACATGAGGGTGCCTCTGCCGTTGTTGCGGTACCGATGCACTCCGAGTCGGCCGCGTACATCTCTTGTGGCACCTGGGGTCTTGTCGGCGTGGAACTCGATCGCCCGGTGCTCACGGAGGCTGCACGGCTCGCGAATTTCTCAAACGAACGAGGCGTCGACGGCCACATCCGGTTCTTCCGCAACGTGGTGGGGCTGTGGCTGCTCAGCGAATGCGCACGAACATGGCATGCCCAGGGCGTGAGGGCCGACCTCCCGACTTTGCTCGCGCGCGCCGAAATGCTGGCTGCGCCGCAGGCCATGTTCGACGTCAATGATCCCCGCTTCATGCCTACCGGAGACATGCCGCGGCGGATC
>JAUZGC010000176.1 GCA_030840105.1 Microbacteriaceae bacterium | reverse complement strand
CACGCGCACGCTGCGCCGGTAGAGCGGATCCGCGCACCGCGGGCTGATCAGCACGGCGTCGGCGCCGAGCCCCGCCACCGAGCGGAAGATTGCGCCCACGTTGGTGTGGTCCACGATGTCCTCGAGGACGACCACGCGCCTCGCACCCTCCAGAACGTCCTCGACCGTGCGGAGCGGTGGCCGGTGCATGGCCGCCAACGCTCCCCGATGCAGGTGGTACCCGGTGAGCTTTTCGAGCAGCGCAGGCTCCCCCACATACACGGGAACCTCGTCGTGGCCGGCCAGGAGTGGCTCGACATCCGTGAGCCACTGCTCCTGCAGGAGCACGGACCGCGGCCGGTGACCCGCCGCGAGTGCGCGCGTGATGACCTTGGTCGACTCGGCGATGTAGAGGCCGCCCGCCGGCTCGCTGACGCGGCGCAGCGCGACATCCGTGAGCCTCGAATAGTCCTCGAGACCGGGCTCGTTCAGGTCGTTGACTCGAATGATCCGCACTGCTGTGACGCCCTCTCCTCTGTGTGTCGCCCCTCAAGATTGCCAGTAGCCGGAAACATTCCCGAAAACTGGCGTGTTTAGACTCGAGGGGACGGGTCGGGTGACTTCGGTCGCCCCGCCGGATCACAGGAGGTTGGGATGACTGCAGTTGCAGTGAGCGAGCCGGTTTCGCAGACCTCCCCCGTGCCTGATGTCGCGGGGCTGGATGTCGCGGCCGAGCTTCTGCGTGGTCGCCGGTTTGTGGCGCTGACCGGCGCGGGTATCAGTACCGACTCCGGGATCCCTGACTACCGCGGCGAGGGTGCGCCGACGCGCAACCCCATGACTTTCCAGCAGTTCCGGAGCGGCGCGGACTATCGCAAGCGCTACTGGGCTGGCAGCCACGCCGGCTGGCGCCACTTCCGCGGTGCGGAGCCCAACAGCGGGCACCGGGCGCTGGCCGATCTCGAGCTCTCCGGGGCGCTGGCCGGCGTCGTCACGCAGAACGTCGACGAGCTGCACACGCGGGCCGGTTCGCGCCGGGTCGTTGACCTGCACGGTTCGATGAATCGCGTGCTCTGCCTGGACTGTGGCCAGGTCTTCGCGCGCGCCAGCATCGCTGCTCGCATTGACGAGGCGAACCCATGGTTCGAGGAGCCCGGTGCCGTGCAGATCGCACCGGATGGCGACGCCAATGTCACCAACATCGCGGACTTCGTGCTCCCCAACTGCAGCGTGTGCGGTGGATCGCTCAAGCCGGACGTGGTGTTCTTCGGCGAGTACATTCCGGCCGAGATCTACCAGGAAGCAAAGGCGCTCGTGCACTCGTCGGATGCCCTCCTGATCGCGGGTTCCTCGCTCGTGGTGAATTCGGGCATCCGCCTGCTCGAGCAGGCGAGGCGCCGCCGGCTGCCGATCGTGATCATCAACCGCGGCGTGACCAAAGGCGACTCGCGAGCGAGCGTTAAGCTGAACGCTGGAACATCCGAGACGCTTGTCGCGCTCGCCGCGCGACTAACGGCCTAGCATCCGCCCCGCTGGCCGAGGCGTCGCCCCGAAAGGACGCCGCCCGTGACCAGACTGTCCCTCGTACGCCATGGCCAGACCGACTGGAATCTCAGTCGGCGAATCCAGGGTTCGAGCGACATCCCGCTCAACGAGACGGGCCGAGAGCAGGCGAGAGCGACCGGCAAGGCACTCAGCCGACGCAGGTGGGATGCGATCTACGCGAGCCCGCTCAGCCGCGCAGAGGAGACCGCGCGGATCATCGCCGCCGAAGCCGGGCTGGACGAGCCGCAGCTGATATCGGATGTCGCGGAGCGCCGCTATGGCGACGCGGAAGGTCTCACCGGCGAGGAGATCCTGGCTCGCTTCCCCGAGGGCGTTGCCGTTCCCGGCCGCGAGTCCAGGGACCAGGTCGTCGCCCGCGCACTCCCGGCGTTGATCGAGCTCGCCGAGGCGCATCCGGGCGAATCCCTCATCGTCGTCAGCCACGGCGGCGTGATCGGCACGCTGGTGCGGCACGTCACCGACCGTGCGCTTCCCCGGCCAGGCGAGGTCATCCCGAACGGATCGGTGCACGACTTCATCTACCGCGACGGCGCACTCGAGCTCGACAGGTTCAACCTGACGGCCGAGGATCACGACCTGTTCACGTCCGTCTTCTCGTAGCTATTAGCGCAGCTTGCGGCGGGCGCGACCGGCGGTCGCGGTCAGCACGCTCAGCAGGTGGTCGGCCGACGCGTCCCAGTTGAACCTGGCAGCCTCGCGCCGCGAGGCGACCGAGCGCTCAGCCCAGACGCCGGACTGCTCGAGCCGGCGAACCTCGGTGACCAGGGCATCCGGGTTGTTGGCGTCGAAGAACAGCGCTGCCGACCCGCCGATTTCCCGGAAGATCGGGATGTCGCTGACGACCACGGGAATGCCAAGGCTCATCGATTCGACGAGAGGGATGCCGAAACCTTCGTCGAGCGACGCGGTCACCAGTGCGGTGGCGCGGCTGAGCACCTCCGCGTATTCCTCGTCGGTCGACCCGTTGTGAAAGACGAGCCCGGCCGTCGGTTCAAGTGCGGTCAGCCGAGCACGCTCGGCATCCGTGACGCGGCTCATCAGGTGCAGCTCGTACTCCGGGAGCTTGGCCATCGCGCGAACCAGTGTGTCCACATTCTTGTAGCCCATGAACGAGCCCATGTAGACCAGGCTGCGGGTCGCGGGCGAGGAGCGGGGCGGGGCGGCCGCATGTGCGCCGTCGAGCGTGTCTGCCGCGTTCGGGACGATGCTGACCGGCTTCGTGGTGAGATTGTGCTGCCTGATCAGGTCTTTGGTGGTCTGCGAGACCGTCACCACGGCATCCGACCGGTTCAGGAGCATCCGCTGTGGCCACCACGACAGGTGGTAGAGCCGCCAGAGCACGCGGATCGCCCAGGGCAGATTACGTGGTGGCGTGCGGTTGCGATAGTAGATGAGGTCGTGCACCGTGAGCACGAGCCGGTAGTTGCGCCCCCACGACCCCATCGTCTGCATGGGCGTGAAGACGACGTCCGGATTCAGCCGGTTGATCGTGTGCGCGATGAAGGGCTCGTGGATGCTTTCCGGCGGGCTGACGAGTTCCCAGGGCAGGCTGGGCAGCATGTCGAGCTGCCGGTGGTCGCTGATCAGCATCGTGACGGGGTGAAGCTTTGCGAAGGCCGTGATGAGTCCGGCGGTGTACCGGCTGATGCCGTCGTGCTGGTCGATGCGTGTGTACCGACAGTCGAAGACGATCCTCACTAGGCTGCACCTCGTTCGAGAAAGCGGATGATGTGCCCCGCGGCCTGCTCGGGCACCTCGTAGTGGATCAGGTGGCCGACCGCGGGAATGACGTGGAGGGTCGCATCCGGAAACAGCGTGACGAGCTTCTCCTGGGCCGCGACGGGCGTGATGTCGTCCTTCTCGGCGGCGATGAGCAGCGTGGGCGCCGTGATGCGCGCGGCGAATTCGCTCACATCATTGCCCACGGATGCGCGGAACGCCTCGAGCACGACGCGCCGGTCCGAGAATGCGCTGAAGTACCGGTCGTGCTGGTTGTGGATCCAGCGGCGCAGCCCTTTGTCGGTGGTCTTGGCCATCGCCACACTCATCACGCGCACGATCACGCGGTTGCGGAGCAGCGCGAAGCCGAGCCGCTCGGGCAGCACCGCCGCGAGCCAGTAGTAGAACACCGCGAGCCGGGTCAGGATGCCGCGCGGACCGCGAAGCGCGGGCGCCGCGATCGGGTTCACGAGGATGACATCGTCGGGGTCCAGTGCGTCGTCCGCGAGCGACGCGGCCACGACGATCGACCCGAACGAATGCCCGAGGATCACGACACGGCCGGTGAGCGCGAGCCCGGCCACGAATTCGCGGAGCCAGCGTCCATAGCCCTCGATGTCGTGGCGTATGCCGTTCAGGGGATCCGACTGTCCGAAGCCGGGGAGGTCGGGCGAGATCATGCGGATGCCACCGGTCGCGCCGGCGCTGTCACCAGCGGTGTCGAAGCGGCCGGACACGCCGAGTTGGGCAACGACGGGTTCGAGCCCGTGGTGGTCTCCGCGGAAGCCGTGCACCATGACAATCGTCGTCGCGGCGGCGGCGTCGCCGTAGTCCCAGAACCGGGTCGTGCTGCCCAGGACGATCAACGAAGACTCCCGAACGGGAATACGCCCGAGCTGGCTCTCAAAAGGTGAGGAGATGATCATCAGGTCCAGTTTAGGCAGCGGGTAACGAAGTCATCACAATGCGGGTTGCGCAAGGTAGACAGGTGCCCTACTCCACGACCTAGACTCGAACGGTTGCACCAGTCAAGGCGCGGCCATCCGGCCGGGAGGAGAACCGTGAGCTTCACTGCACCAATCCAGCTGCCAGGACTCACTCTGGATCCGCAGTGGTACCGACGTTCGGTGTTCTACGAAGTCATGGTTCGCGCGTTCGTCGACAGCAACGGTGACGGTTCCGGCGACCTCGGCGGGCTCATCTCCAAGCTTGACTACCTGCAGTGGCTGGGCGTCGATGCGCTGTGGCTCCCGCCCTTCTTCACATCGCCATTGCGCGATGGCGGCTACGACGTGGCCGACTACCGGTCGATCCTGCCCGAGTTCGGCACGGTCGACGAGTTCAAGGATCTCGTCACGAAGGCACACGAGCGCAACATGCGTGTCGTCATCGACCTGCCGCTCAACCACACCTCGGACCAGCACGAGTGGTTCCAGCAGTCGCGCAAGGACCCGAGCGGTCCGTACGGTGACTTCTATGTCTGGAGCGACACGGACGAGAAGTATCCGAACATCCGCATCATCTTCACCGACACGGAAGATTCCAACTGGGCATTCGATTCCGAGCGCCGCCAGTTCTTCTTCCACCGCTTCTTCTCCCACCAGCCCGACCTGAATTACGACAACCCGGCAGTGCATGAGGCGATTTTCGAGGTCGTGCGCTTCTGGCTCGACATGGGCGTTGACGGATTCCGGCTGGATGCCATCCCTTACCTCTACGAGTCAGACGAAGGTAACGGTGAGGGCGAGCCCCCGACGCACGATTTCATCAAGAGGCTCCGTGAAATGGTGGACATCGACTACCCCGGCCGAGTGATGATCGCCGAGGCCAACCAGTGGCCGCGTGAGGTTGCGGCCTTCTTCGGTACCGAGGACGAGCCGGAGTGCCACATGGCATTCGACTTCCCGGTCATGCCACGAATCTTCTATTCGCTGCGATCGCAGCAGGCCGGCGAGCTCGTCCGAGTCCTGTCCGAGACGACGGACATCCCGGAGGGTGCGGGCTGGGCCGTGTTCCTTCGCAACCACGACGAGCTCACGCTCGAGATGGTGAGCGAGGAATATCGCCAGGCGATGTACGGCTGGTACGCATACGACCCACGGATGCGCGCCAACATCGGCATCCGTCGCCGACTGGCCCCGCTCCTCGACAATTCACGCGCCGAGCTCGAGCTCGCGCATGCACTGCTCTTCTCGCTGCCGGGCAGTCCGTTCCTGTACTACGGTGACGAGATCGGGATGGGCGACAACATCTGGCTGCCCGACCGCGACAGCTCGCGGACGCCGATGCAATGGACGCCCGACCGCAACGCAGGCTTCTCCACCGCCGACCCCGGGAAGCTGTACCTGCCAGTCGTACAGTCGCTCGTCTACCACTTCAACCAGATCAACGTCGAGTCGCAGCTTGCCCAGTCGCGGTCGCTGCTGCACTGGGTCCGCAACGTCATCCACGTGCGCAAGGCGCATCCGGTGTTCGGGCTCGGGTCGATCCGCGTGCTGGAGACCGACCACGAGTCGGTGCTCGCGTTCGTGCGGTCGTATGCCGGAAGCGGCTCGCACTTCGGCGACCAGCCGGAGGACGTGCTGTGCGTGTTCAGCTTTGCGCATAACCCCGTGTCGGTGACGCTCGAGGCGCCCGAATTCGCCGGTTCGACCCTTTTCGACCTCTTCGGCGGCGGACAGTTCCCGACCGTTGCGGATGACGGCCGGTTCAGCCTCACGCTCGGCACGCAGAACTTCTACTGGCTGCACGTCGGGTCGAATCGCTGATTCGCTTCGCTGATTCGTACGGTCGATTCGCTGGTTTCGGCGTGGGGATTGCCGGCAGTGTCGGTGGCCCGATTTAGGCTGACGACATGAGCAACTGGCACGATGAACTCGGGGTATTCGACCTCGAAACCACGGGTATTGACGTCGAATCCGCGCGGATCGTGTCGGCGCACGTCGGCGTGATCGACGAGGCGGGTCTCCTCGTCGAGCGCTTCGATTGGATCGTCGACCCTGGGGTCGAGATCCCCGAGCAGGCGACGGCTGTCCATGGCATCACGACCGAGCGCGCGCGCGCCGAGGGTCGACCCGCCGCAGAAGCCGTGATCGAGATTGTGGCGGCCCTGCGCGGCATCCTTGCCCGTGGCATTCCCGTCGTCGCATACAACGCGGCATACGACTTCACGCTGCTCAATCGGGAGGCCGTGCGCTACGGGATCATCCCGCTGGCCGAGCCCTCGCCCATCGTCGACCCGCTCGTCATCGATAAGGCGGTCGACAAGTACCGGCGGGGCAAGCGCACGCTCGAGATCACGGCGGGCTTCTACGGGGTCAACCTCGCGGATGCGCATGACGCCGGCGCCGACGCGATCGCGGCTGGTCGTGTCGCCCAGGCGATGGCCCGCATCCACGCCGAGGCGCTCGCGCTCGATGCCGCCGCACTGCACCTCGCGCAGGTGCAGTGGAGCCAGGAGCAGGCGGAGGACTTTCAGGCCTACATGCGCCGGGTCAAGGACCCCCAGTTCACGACGTCAGGTCTCTGGCCCGTCCGCTGAGCGGCAGAGGGGCACGCGCAAAAAAGGGGCGACCGGCCGAAGCCGATCGCCCTTTCTTGCGGCCGAAGTTACTTGCCGAAACCCTTGTAGCGCGAGTTGAACTTCTCGACGCGGCCGGCGGAGTCGAGGATGCGCTGCTTGCCGGTGTAGAACGGGTGCGACTCCGAGGAGATTTCCACGTCGATCACCGGGTAGGTGGCGCCGTCCAACTCGATCGTCTTTTCGCTCGTAACCGTGGAACGGGTAAGGAACGTCGCACCCGAGGCCAGGTCGCGGAAAACTACCGGGGCGTACGCGGGGTGAATGTCGGTCTTCATCAGGACTTCCTTGTTGAAATGGTTTGTGTTCTGTCGTGCCGGAGAGAATCTCCAGCAAGAAGCATGGTGGGCTCGAGGGCCAGCTAGCAAGTTTAGCAGAAAGCCGGGACCACTCGGACGTCGCACCGCTTACACGGCGCGCGCGCTGTACCGACCGTCGGTCTCGGTCAGGTCGATCTCGATCCCGAACGTTTCGCTGAGCTTCGATGACGTGATCACCTCATCGATCGGGCCCTTGGCGACAATGCCGCCGTCCGAAAGCAGGAGCGCGTGCCCAAAGCTGCGCGGGATCTCCTCGACGTGGTGCGTGACCATGACGATCGCTGGTGAGCGGGGGTCGCTTGCGAAACCGCCGAGCAGCTGCAGCAGCTCCTCGCGCGCGCCGAGGTCGAGGCTCGCCGCCGGCTCGTCGAGCAGCAGGATCTCGGGGTCGGTCATGACCGAACGGGCAATCTGTACCCGCTTCTGTTCGCCGTCGCTCAGGGCACCGAAGGTGCGGTTCGCAAGGTGGTCAAGCTTCCACTCGTTCAGCACGCGGTGAGCCCGGCGGACGTCGATGTCCTCGTACTCCTCGTTCCAGCGACCGGTGACTGAGTAAGCGGCCGTGAGGACGACATCCACCACGGTCTCGTTCCCGGGGATGCGGCGGGCCATGGCGCTCGACGCGAATCCAACCCGGGGACGCAACTCGAAGAGGTCGACCTGGCCGAGAGTCTCGCCGAGCACATCGGCCGAGCCCTGTGATGGGTGGATCGCTGCGGCGGCGACCTGGAGCATGGTGGTCTTGCCCGCGCCGTTCGGGCCGAGGATGACCCACCTCTCGTCAGGTTCGACGGTCCAATTCACCGCATTGAGAATCGTGTTCCCGTCACGGACGATCGAGACATCATTCAGGCTGAGAACGCTGGGCATGCTTCTAGCCTATCGGTGGAGATCAGTGCGTCAGCGCGCGGTAGATCTCCCGTGTCTGGGTGGCAATCTGATTCCAGCTGAACGTGGTTTCTGCGCGGCGACGGCCGGCCTCGCCCATGGCAGCGGCGCGGGCCGGGTCATCCAGAACCTCGATCAGGGTGGCCGCCAGATCGGCGACGAAGCGGTCGGGATCGACGGGCGTTCCCGTGCCATCCGTTGCCTGGTTGATGGGTACCAGTCGGCCGGTGACGCCATCTGCGACGACTTCGGGGATGCCGCCGGTCGCCGTTCCGACCACGGGCAGGCCGCACGCCATGGCCTCGAGGTTGACGATGCCGAGCGGTTCGTACACCGAGGGGCAGACGAAAACGGTGGATGCCGTCAGCACGGCAGAGAGCTCGGTCTGGGAAAGCAGGCGGTCAAGCCACACCACCCCCTCGCGCTCGGCTTGAAGAAGCTCAACGCCCGCCGTGACTTCGGCGAGGATCTGCGGAGTGTCTGGCGCGCCCGCGCAGAGCACGAGTTGCACGTCCGGCGGGAGCAGGCGTGCGGCACGCAGCAGGTATGGCAGGCCCTTCTGCCGCGTGATCCTGCCCACGAATACCACTGCGCGCCTGTCGGGGTCCATCCCGAGCGAGCGCACGAGGTCGGAGTCGTGCAGGGGTTTCCACCGCTCGAGGTCGATGCCGTTATAGACGACGTGCACGCGCTCCTCGTCCAGGGCCGGATAGCTTCGCAGGATGTCGCGACGCATGCCGCCGCTGACCGCGATGACCGCATCCGCAGCTTCGAATGCGGTGCGCTCGATCCAGCTCGAGATGCGGTATCCGCCGCCGAGTTGTTCGGCCTTCCAGGGCCGAAGCGGCTCGAGGCTGTGCGCGGTCACGACGTGAGGGACACCGTGCAGGAGCTTTGCGAGGTGGCCGGCACCGTTGGCGTACCAGGTGTGCGAGTGAACGACATCCGCGCCGTCGACGTCCTGTGCCATCTGTAGGTCGACGCCCAGGGTCGCGAGCGCGCCGTTCGCGTTGGCGAGCTCGTCCGGCACGCGGTAAGAGTGCGTGTGAGCCTCCCCGCGCGGTGCTCCGAAACAGCGAACGCGCACGTCGATGTCCTTGCGGAGGGCGTGCACGAGCTCGGCGACGTGAACGCCGGCGCCCCCGTACACCTCCGGCGGATATTCGCGCGACAACAGATCAACTCGCATGACGTGAACGCTAGTACAGCCACAGTGATGCCTCTACTCTTGGAGCCATGGCAGCGAAAAAGATCTTCGGCATCGTACTCGCGGGCGGCGAGGGCAAGCGACTGATGCCGTTGACGGCTGACCGGGCCAAGCCGGCGGTTCCGTTCGGTGGCCAGTACCGGCTGATCGACTTCGCGCTCTCGAACCTCATCAACTCCCAGCTGCGCCAGATCGTCGTGCTGACGCAGTACAAGTCGCACAGCCTCGACCGACATGTCTCGCAGACCTGGCGCCTCTCTGGCCTGCTCGATTCGTACATCGCCTCGGTTCCCGCCCAGCAGCGGCTTGGCAAACGCTGGTTCAGCGGCTCGGCGGATGCCATCCTGCAGAGCCTGAACCTGCTGCGGGACGAGCGCCCAGACATCGTCGTCGTGGTCGGCGCGGACCACGTCTACCGGATGGACTTCGCCGACATGATCCAGGCGCACGTCGATTCGGGCGCCGCGGCAACGGTGGCCGCCATCCGTCAACCGATCGGTCTTGCCGACCAGTTCGGCGTGATCGAGGTCGACCCGAAAAACCCGACGAGCTTTACCGCATTCCGCGAAAAGCCATCGGATCCGGTTGGCCTGCCCGATTCGCCTCACGAGGTGCTGGCGTCCATGGGCAACTATGTCTTCGACGCCGAGGCACTCATCGACGCGGTCATCCGTGATGGCGACCGGCCCGATTCCGGTCACGACATGGGCGGCGACATCATCCCCGATTTCGTCAATCGCGGAGAGGCGGCGGTCTACGATTTCAGCCGCAATGACGTGCCCGGCGCAACGGACCGCGATCGCTACTACTGGCGCGACGTGGGAACCATCGATTCGTTCTTTGAGGCGCACCAGGACCTGATCTCGACGCTGCCGGTGTTCAACCTCTACAACCGGGAATGGCCGATTTTCAGCCAGCAGTTGAACTCCCCCCCGGCCAAGCTCGTGCGCGACGGCCGCGGCTCGCTCGGCTCGACCATCGATTCGATCGTCTCGCTCGGCTCGGTCATCTCCGGCGCTCACCTGGAACGCAGCGTCCTGGGCCCGTGGGCGAAGGTCGAATCGGGCGCGCACGTGGTCGATTCCGTCGTGTTCGAGCGGGCGATCATCGAGCCGAACGCGTTTGTCGGCCGGGCTATCCTTGACAAGGATGTGGTGATCGCTGCCGGCGCCAAGATCGGTGTCGATGCGGCGCGAGATCGGGCCAGGGGTTTCACGGTCACCGATTCGGGCATCACGGTTGTCGGCAAGGGAGTTCACGTCGTTCCATGAAACATCTCGCACTGTGACGGCGACGGTCACGCCGGCTTCGTCATCATCCGACCAGCTCCCCCGCTTTCTCGTCGTTCTCGACGCCGACTCGACCCTCATCCACAACGAGGTCATCGAACTCCTCGCGGAGGAAGCCGGATCCCTCGCGCTGGTCGCCGAGATCACCGATCGTGCGATGCACGGCGAACTCGACTTCGCGCAAAGCCTGCGCGCGCGGGTGGAGACGCTCGCGGGACTGCCCGAGAGCGTGTTTGCGGGGATTTCGGGGCGCATCCGCGTGACGGATGGCGTCCCGGAGCTGATCGCGGGCATCCACGCCGCCGGTGGAAAGATCGGCGTCGTCTCCGGCGGGTTCCACGAGTTGCTTGACCCGCTGGCCGACCAGCTGGGGCTCGACTACTGGCGGGCAAACCGGCTCGAGGTGCGCGACGGCATTCTGACGGGCGGCCTCATTGGCGAGATCGTGGATGCGGCCGGCAAAGCGAGCGCGCTGCTCGAGTGGGCCGCGGATGCCGGTATCCCGCAGGTGCGCACGATCGCGGTCGGTGACGGCGCGAATGACCTCACGATGATGAGCGAGGCGGCTCTGTCCGTCGCGTTCAACGCGAAGCCACGGGTGAAGGCGCAGGCCAACGTCGTGATCGACCACCAGGACCTGAGCCAGCTGCTCCCGCTGCTCGGTCTCCGCGGCTGATTGCCGGTTGAGTGGCACGGTTGTGTTGGTTGAGTAGGCCGCTCGCGGCCGTATCGAAACCAGTTCGTGTTGGTTGAGTAGGCCGCTCGCGGCCGTATCGAAACCCCGCTCAATCGAACGACTTTCGACTCAAGCTCGGCAACTCGCCGAAGTGTCGTGCGATCAGCGCCTCCCGCTTCTTCCTTGACCAACCTTGGATCTGCTTCTCGCGCACGTACGCCTCGTGCACGTGCTCATATTCCTCGGCAAAGACGAGCTCAATCGGGAGGCGGGCGCGGGTATACGCGGCGCCGAATCCAGACGCATGCTCATTCATCCGACGCTCGAGGTTGCGCGTGCTTCCCACGTAGTAGCTGTTGTCGGAGCTACGAAGGATGTAGACATACGGCATGGCGACTCCGCTCGATCAGTGATGGCGGCAAGTGTCGTACGCTACTGCTGACTGCGTATGGAACTGTCCACGGGATGGGTTTCGATACGGCCGCGGGCGGCCTACTCAACCAACACCGTGTTGTGCTGGTCGAGTAGCACGCCGCGCAGCGACGAGCGTATCGAGACCTTGCGGTACCGGGGTTTCGATACGCGCTGGCGCGCTACTCAACCGGCACGGAGGCGCGCTACACAAGCGGTACGGAGGCTAGTGGCCCATGCCCAGGCCGCCGTCGACCGGGATGACGGCGCCGGAGATGTAGCCGGAGTCATCGCCGGCGAGCCAGGTGACGACCTTGGCGACCTCGGATGCCGTGGCGAATCGGCCTGCAGGGATGCTCTTCTTGTAGTCGGCCAGCGTCGCCTCGGGAAGCTCCGCCGTCATGTCGGTCTCGATGATGCCTGGAGCCACGACGTTAGCCGTGATTCCGCGGGCGCCGAGCTCGCGCGTGATCGAGCGGGCCATCCCGACCAGCCCACTCTTGGATGACGCGTAGTTGACCTGGCCAGCGGAACCAAGCAGGCCGGCCACGCTCGAGATGAGGACGATGCGTCCGAAACGCGCCTTGAGCATGCCTTTCGACGCGCGCTTGACTACGCGGAACGCGCCGCCCAGATTGGTGTCGATCACCGCGTCGAAATCGTCCTCGGTCATGCGCATGAGCAGGGTGTCGCGCGTGATGCCCGCGTTCGCCACGAGCACCTCGATGGGACCGAGTGCCGCCTCGACCTCGGTGAACGCAGCGTCGACGGCTGCGGCATCCGTCACGTCTGCTCGGACGGTGAGGCTACCCTCTGGACCGCTGCCCGAACGGGCCGTGACGGCCACGCGGTGACCCTGAGCCACGAATTCCTCGGCGATGGCGTAGCCGATGCCGCGGTTTCCGCCGGTGACGAGTACAGTGCGTGGCGTTGTCATGCCGTGGTCCTTTCTGGAGCTCGGCAAGAGCCGAAGGTCAAACGCGTACCAGTTTATGTGCAGCCGAGACGTAGGCTTAAGTCAGACGGATCGCTCCCGATTCGCGTTACCGGTAACGGACATGAAGCACCAGTCGATCACTTCTCTTCCGCTGTCACCCGACGCGGAGCGCCACAGCCGGATGATCAAGTACTCGGTTGCCATGGGCATCCGCGTGCTGTGCCTCATCTCGATACTGTTCGTGCCGGGCTGGTGGGCCGTGATCCCGGCTCTGGGCGCGATCTTCCTCCCGTATTTCGCTGTCGTGATCGCGAACGTGGGATCGAATCCGCAGGCGTACGAGGTCGAGCGGCCCGGAAACATCGTTCCGACATTCCCGACGCGGCCAAGCCGCCTCGAGGCGGACGAGACGCATACGGATGACGCGCATACGGATGACGCGCGTGAGGGCGAGATGCACCAGGACGACGCGTCAGAGGACCGCAACGCGTGATCGGGTTCGACGAGACGCCGGAGCGACTGATGTGCTCACGCGCGGGATGCCGGGAGCGCGCCACATCGCGGATCGAGTGGCGAAATCCGAAGATTCACACAGCGGACCGCGTTAAAGTATGGCTGGCGTGCGATGAGCATGTGGATTTCCTGCGTGAGTTTCTCGCGGCCAGGGATTTCCCGCTGCGCGTCGTAGCTGCTGACGCGGCCGACGAGACCGATCAGGCTGCTCAGACAGCGGATGAAACCGAAAGACAGGCATGAAAAACTGGCGTTTTGCGTTCTCCCGGCGGTGGCTCGGCTACCTCGCATTCGCGATCGTCTTCGCGATCGCCTGCGGCGCCTTGTCCAACTGGCAGCTGGCCCGGAGCAAGGAAGCCGCCGCAGAGAACGCGCTGATCAACGCAAACTTCTACTCGAAGCCGGCCCCTCTCGCCGAGTTGCTTCCGACGGCGACATCCTACAAAGCGGATCAGGAATGGACGCGTGTGACGGTCACAGGCACATACCTGAAGAAGGATGAGTTGCTCGTGCGCAACCGTCCGCTCAACGGGCCGGGCTTTGAGGTCTTGACCCCGCTCAAGCTCGCGGACGGCTCGATCTTCGTGATCGATCGCGGGTGGGTCCCGACCGGCACGGATACGGACGCCCCTGATTCCGTGCCCGCGGCCCCATCCGGTGAAATCACTGTGATCGCCCGCCTCAAGGCCAGCGAACCGCGCATTCCGGGCCGCTCGGCGACAGGAAACCAAATCCCGACGATCGAGCTCACTGACATCAAGAACCGCATCGGCGGTGACGTCTACACGGGCGCATACGGCCTGCTCAATACCCAGACGCCATCACCGGCCGTTGCGCTCACGCCCGTCGTCACATCCGAGCCCACGGTGGACGAGGGCCTGCATTGGTCGTACATGATCCAGTGGATCATCTTCGCGCTCATCGGCTTCTTCGGCCTCGCCTACGGGCTCAGGACGGAATATCGCAAACTCAACGAGGATGACCCTGCCGAACGTGCACGCGCGGCCGAACGTGCGCGGAAGAGGGCACTCAAAGCGCGCACGGACGCCGAACTCGAGGACCACCTTCTCGACAACGCCTGAGCCCTCGGGTTTCGATACGGCCGCGTACGATCCGAGTCGCTGCGCGACCAGACTCATGCGATCGCGGGCGATCGTGCTACTCAACCCACGACTGTGCCGTTACGCGAGCGAGATCAGGTCGAGGTAGTCCTTGTTCCAGTGGTCCTCGGTGCCGTCCGGCATGATCAACACGCGCTCGGGGTTGAGCGCTTCGACGGCGCCCTCATCGTGGCTGACCAGGACGACGGCTCCCGCGTAGTGCGCGAGGGCGTCCAGAATCTCTTCGCGGCTCGCCGGGTCGAGGTTGTTGGTCGGCTCGTCGAGCAGCAGCACGTTCGCTCCGGAAACGACGATCATCGCGAGGGCGAGCCTCGTCTTCTCGCCTCCCGAGAGCACACCGGCCGGCTTGTGCGAATCGTCGCCGGTGAACAGGAACGAGCCGAGCACCTTGCGGGCCTCGGTCTCGGTGATGTTCGGTGACGAGGAGACCATGTTCTCGAGCACGGAGCGCTTGACGTCGATGGTCTCGTGCTCCTGCGCGTAATAACCGATCCGCAGTCCGTGTCCCGGCTCGATCTGGCCCGTATCCGGCTTGTCGACCCCCGCGAGCATCCGTAGCAGTGTGGTCTTGCCCGCCCCGTTGAGGCCGAGGATGACGACCTTCGCCCCCCGGTCGATTGCAAGGTCGACGGCCGTGAAGATCTCGAGCGAGCCGTAGCTCTTGGAGAGGTCGCTCGCCATGAGCGGCGTGCGCCCGCAGGGAGCGGGCTCGGGGAAGCGCAGCTTGGCGACACGGTCGACGGCCCGCACCTCCTCGAGGCCGGACAGGAGCTTCTCGGCACGCGCCACCATCTGATGCGCGGCGGCAGCCTTGGACGCCTTGGCGCCGAACCTGGCGGCTTGCAGCTGAAGGGCGCCCGCCTTCTTCTCGGCGTTGGAGCGCTCCTTCTTGCGGCGATCCTCATCCGCGGCGCGCTGACGCTGGTAGTTCTTCCAGCCCATGTTGTAGATGTCGATGACCTGGCGGTTCGCATCCAGATAGAAGACACGGTTGACGGTCTCGCCGACCAGCTCGACATCGTGGCTGATGACGATGAATCCGCCCGTGTAGTTCTTCAGGAACTCGCGCAGCCAGATGACGGAGTCGGCGTCGAGGTGGTTGGTCGGCTCGTCAAGGATCATGGTGCGAGCATCGGAGAACAGGATGCGCGCCAACTCGATGCGCCGCCGCTGGCCACCCGAGAGCGTCTTGAGCTGCTGGTCCAGGATGCGGTCCGGCAGGTTGAGGTTGCTGGCGATCGATGCGGCTTCCGCCTCGGCCGCGTATCCGCCGAGCATCTGGAAGCGCTCCTCCAGGCTGCCGTACTTCTTCATCGCGGCCGCGCTGACTGCGGCATCCGCACTCGCCATGTCGGCCGTGGCCTGGTGCATGCCGAGCACGATGCTGCCGAGACCGCGAGCATCGAGGATGCGCGTGCGCGCGAGGTCTTCCGGGTTGCCCGAGCGTGGATCCTGCGGCAGGTAGCCGATGTCCCCGCTGCGTTCGACGCGCCCGCCCGTGGGGAGGCTCTCGCCGGCCAAGACCTTGGTAAGTGTCGTCTTACCCGCACCGTTTCGGCCAACCAGGCCGATCTTCTCGCCATCCGACACCCGGAAGTTGACCTGTTCCATGAGCAGCCGGGCGCCGACTCTGAGCTCGAGATCGTGCACACTGAGCACAGGCAAAGTCCAATTCGTTCGTTGTGTTTCCACAACAGAGGGGTGGGGGTATGCGTCCCAGTATATTTCGTCGCGGCCGGGTCACCGTCCGCTCACACGACTAGATCGCGAAGCCGAGCGCGCGCATCATGTCGCGGCCGTCATCCGTGATCTTCTCCGGACCCCACGGCGGCATCCAGACCCAGTTGATCCGGAACGCCTCGACGACGCCATCGAGCGCCTCCGCGGTCTGCTCCTCGAGCACGTCGGTGAGCGGGCAGCCAGCCGAGGTGAGCGTCATCGAGATGATGAGCGCGTTGTTCTCGTCGTCCCAGCCGAGGTCGTAGATCAGCCCGAGGTCGACGATGTTCACGCCGAGTTCGGGGTCCATGACGTCCTTCAGTGCCTCTTCGACCTGGTCGAAGAGCTGGGGACTCAGCGTAGCTACCACGGTTCTAGCCTACGTTCGCCTCGGTCAGAAAGCGATCGTAGCCCTCTTCCTCGAGGCGGTCGGCGAGTTCGCGGCCACCCTCTTCGGCAACGCGGCCCGCGACGAACACATGCACGAAGTCCGGCTTGATGTAACGCAGGATGCGCGTGTAGTGCGTGATGAGCAACACGCCGAGGCCCGTGTTCTCGGCGGCGCGATTGACGCCCTCAGAGACGATCTTGAGCGCGTCGACATCCAGGCCGGAGTCCGTCTCGTCGAGCACGGCGAACTTCGGCTTGAGGAGCTCGAGCTGCAGGATCTCGTTACGCTTCTTCTCGCCACCCGAGAAGCCCTCGTTGACGTTGCGCTCGGCGAACGAGCTGTCCATGCGCAGCTTCGTCATCGTCTCGCGGATGTCCTTGACCCACGTGCGGATCGCGGGCGCCTCGCCGGAAATGGCCGTCTTCGCGGTGCGGAGGAAGTTCGTGTTGGTCACACCCGGGATCTCGACCGGGTACTGCATGGCCAGGAAGAGACCGGCGCGGGCACGCGCGTCGACCGTCATGGCGAGCACATCCTCGCCGTCGAGCGTGATGGTTCCCTTGGTCACGGTGTACTTGGGGTGACCGGCGATCGTGTACGCAAGCGTCGACTTGCCGGAGCCGTTCGGGCCCATGATGGCGTGGATCTCGCCTTCACGGATGACAAGGTCAACACCCTTGAGGATCTCCTTGGTGCCCTGTTCGGTCTCGACGGTGACGTGGAGGCCGTGGATCTCTAGAACTGACATGAATCTAAATCTCTTTCGTTACGTTCGGGTCGAGGTACACATCGCCGTCGATCAGGTCGACCTGGTAGACGGGAACGGGCTCGTAGGCTGGCAGGTTCAGTGGCTTACCGGTGGTCAGGGAGAACTGCGATCCGTGCGCCCAGCATTCGAGCGTGTCATTTTCGATGAAACCCTCGGCAAGCGAGATCTCCCCGTGCGTGCAGGTGTCGCCGATCGCGTGGATCGTGCCGGACGAGTCTTTGACGACCGCGATCGGAAGGCCGTCGATGATGACCTTGACGGCCTGGTTCTCGACCAGTTCGTCAATGGCACAGATGCGCGTTGGCACTACTCCCCCGCCCGCGGGACGGCGCTGAGCTCGGCCTCGATCGCGAGCTGCAGGCGCTCCTGCAGCGTAGGCGCGCCAATCTGCTGCACGATCTCGGAGAGGAAGCCGCGCACGACCAGACGGCGCGCTTCGTCTTCGGTGATACCGCGGGACTGCAGGTAGAACAGCTGCTCGTCGTCGAAGCGACCAGTGGCGCTCGCGTGACCGGCACCGAGGATGTCGCCCGTCTCGATCTCGAGGTTCGGCACGGAGTCCGCGCGTGTGCCATCGGTGAGCACGAGGTTGCGGTTCTGCTCGTACGAGTCCGTACCGACGGCATCCGGCCCGATCAGCACGTCGCCGATCCAAACGGTGCGTGCGCCCTCACCCTGCAGCGCGCCCTTGTACGTGACGCGGCTGCGCCCATGCGGCCCATCGTGGAAGACGTAGACCTGCTGCTCGAGGTGCTGGCCGGCATCCGCGAAGTAGACACCGAGCATCTCGGTGTCAGCACCGCTTCCGACCAGGTGGGTCGAGGGATTGATTCGCACAACACTGCCGCCGAGCGACACCGCGACGTGCTTGAACCTGGCATCCCGCCCTACCGATGCGAAGTGGTTGGCCAGGTGCAGGGCGTCGTCGTTCCACTCCTGCACGGAGACCACTGTCAGGTTGGCCGACTCACCCAGGATGATCTCGATGTTTTCGGTCAGCTGTGCGCTGCCCGAGTTCTGCAGGATAACCGTGGCCTGGCTGAACGGTGCGGCTTCGATGATCGTGTGCGCGCCGCGCGCGCCCGTGCCGAGCGCCGAGCGGGTCAGCGTGAACTCCTTGGCCTCCTCACCCGTGACCGAGATGACGAGTGCCCGCTCGAACGCGCTCCATGCATTGGCGGATGCGCGCTCCTCCGGAGCGCCGGCCACGCCGATCCGCGCATCGTCCCTGCCGACCCAGGCAACGGTGATGCCGTCGGCGGGCGTCGCGTCGTACGCATACGCCGAGCCGTCGAGCTCGCCGGAGATGAGGCTTCCGACCCGGTCGACCGGAGTGTGCTTCCAGACGGCTTCCCTACCGGTTACGGCAGGGAAGTCCTCAACGTTTGTCGAGCGAAAACGGGCGGACCGGGTCTGAACCGGCACGAAGCCGAAACGCCCGTCAGAGTGCTCCTTGATTCCGTGCTGTTCAGCTGTGGGCAATGCGGTTGAAGTAGAGGCGGCGGTCATTTAGCCGACGGATCCTTCCATGCCCATTTCGATGAGCTTGTTGAGTTCGAGCGCGTACTCCATGGGGAGTTCGCGGGCGATCGGTTCGATGAAGCCGCGCACGATCATGGCCATGGCTTCGTCCTCCGGCATGCCGCGGGACATCAGATAGAACAGCTGTTCCTCACTCACGCGCGAGACCGTGGCCTCGTGCCCGAGCTGCACATCATCGACACGGATGTCGATCGACGGGTAGGTGTCCGACCGGGAGATCGAGTCCACCAGGAGCGCATCGCAGCGCACCGTATTGGCGGAGTGGTGCGCCTTGGCATCCACGCGTACCTCGCCCCGGTAACCGGCGCGACCGCCGCCACGCGCGATCGACTTCGAGACGATGGACGACTGCGTGTACGGAGCCATGTGGATCATCTTGGCGCCCGCATCCTGGTGCTGGCCCGGGCCGGCGAATGCGACCGAGAGCGTCTCGCCCTTGGCGTGCTCGCCCATCAGGTAGATCGACGGGTACTTCATGGTCACCTTTGATCCGATGTTCCCGTCGATCCACTCCATGGTGGCGCCTTCTGCAGCCGTCGCACGCTTGGTGACCAGGTTGTAGACGTTATTCGACCAGTTCTGGATGGTCGTGTACCGAACGCGAGCGTTCTTCTTCACGATGATCTCGACGACCGCGGAGTGCAGCGAGTCCGACTTGTAGATCGGGGCCGTGCAGCCTTCGATGTAGTGCACGTAGCTGCCCTCATCCGCGATGATCAGCGTTCGCTCGAACTGGCCCATGTTCTCGGTGTTGATCCGGAAGTAGGCCTGCAGCGGGATGTCGACGTGCACGCCGGGCGGCACGTAGACGAAGGATCCGCCCGACCAGACGGCCGTGTTCAGCGCTGCAAACTTGTTGTCACCACTCGGGATGACTGTGCCGAAGTATTCCTCGAAGAACTCCGGGTGCTCCCTGAGCGCCGTGTCGGTGTCCATGAAGATGACGCCCTGCGCCTCGAGCTCTTCGTTGATCTGGTGGTAGACCACCTCGGACTCGTACTGGGCGGCAACGCCAGCGACGAGGCGCTTTCGCTCCGCCTCGGGGATGCCGAGCTTTTCGTAGGTGTTCTTGATGTCGTCTGGCAGGTCCTCCCAACTCTGGGCCTGCTTCTCGGTCGACCGCACGAAGTACTTGATGTTGTCGAAGTCGATCTCGGAGAGATCCGCGCCCCACGTCGGCATCGGATTGCGCTCGAAGAGCTGGAGCGCCTTGAGACGGCGCTGCTCCGTCCACTCCGGTTCATTTTTGAGGTGCGAAATGTCCTTGACCACTTCGGGTGAGATTCCACGGCGCGCGGATGCCCCCGCAACGTCGGAATCAGCCCAGCCG